>JAEZJB010000375.1 GCA_023415845.1 Chloroflexota bacterium
CGCTCGAACTGCGTCGGCACCGCGTCGAGATGGGAGGCGATCGCATCCCGGCCGTTCATCAGGTGCGACTCGGTCTTGACCGCGATCCCCAGGACGATTGTGACCGCCGCCGCTCCGGTGAACGTCACTGCCGCCGCTTCCGGGTCAGGCGCCGCAACCTCTCCTCCCTGGCTGAATACCCGCATTTCGGTCGCGAACGAAATCCCCTCGTTGAACAGGCCGAAGAGTCCCGCGCGATGTGCTCGTGACCAGGAAGTAAGCGTGATCTCGTCGTCGTTGAACCATTCCTGCCGCACCTTCGGTGTGACCGCTCCTCCGGCTCCGATAGCGACTGGCTCACCCGTCGCCGGTTCGTCATCGGACAGGCGCCGCGACAGTCTCACCCGCCCGTTCAGTCCTTCTGGGTCGGTTGTCTGCAGGTTGATCACCAATGCGTTGTGATCGGCCGATACAAATGCCAGTCTCCGCCACACTTGCCCGCGAGCTTCCCACGTTGTCGCGCTGACTCCCGAGATCAGGTCGAGTTCACGCTCGTAGGAGTCGAGGTCGTCCTCGTCCGGCATGTCGTCGAGGTCGATGATCATGTCCCCCACCGGCTGGTAGGGCATGATCCGCCGTTCGTGACCGCCAAGAATAGCTTCGGCCAACCGCGCCCCTTCCTCCATGTTGCCGGCAAAGAACGCGTCGCGGATGCTCGATAGCTGGTCGGCCACATCCGGCACGGTGCGGTTTCGCGTGGTTCCTCGCCACAGCCGCTCATGGTTGAGCCCAATGCGTTCGTGCGCGATCCCGCCAAAGACCATGCCGCCAATCTGCCCGTTCCCGATCGGAAACGCGGCAAGCCATTCCGAGGCGGGGATGTCATTCCAGAGTCGGGTTGTCGTCGGGTCGGCAGGCACGAAGGGTACTCCTGAGTCAGGCGAATCAGCTTTGCCGACAGTATCCCGGAGGACCGGCCCGTTGGCGACCGATCAACTGTGAACAGAGGGAGTGCTTCGAGCGGATTCCCGCGCCGTCACGAATCCACGCCGCAGTCGCCTCGGGCAATTGCTCTCTTGACGACAGTTCTCCGCATGCTACGCTTGACCCATATCCACCAATTCATCGTCGCAAGGGTGTCTGGCCCACGGGGCCCTCACGCTGGCGACACCACCAGCCGATGGTCGGCCGGTGTGCGTTCTTCCTGAAGGAGGCCCGAATTGCCTTCTGCTGGGATCACTGGATTCGCCGGTGATGGTTGGCACGAAGCGCAATCTGGGCCCAGATGGCTGGTTTTCGCCAGGAGGTCAGGATGTCGAGCAAGCGTCGATCTTCCGGGGTCCCCGTTTTTCAGTCGAGCATGTCCCGTCGCACCATGATGCGCGGGGCCGCAGGTGCGGGGCTCGGCCTGGCCGGAGTTTCCCGGCTCGGTTCCAGTGTGCTCGCTCAGGATGAGATTCCTCGCGAACCATCCAGCGCCACCGTCGACGGCACCCTCCAGGTGCTGCAGAAGATCGACTTCCATCCCGACCATAACCAGTTCATCAAGGACGAGATCAGGGCCTACGCCGATCTCAACGGTTGGCAGGTCGAGATCAGCGAAGTCGGAAGCCTCAACGCGGGCGAGGTTGCCCAGCGCCTCGTTGCCGGTGTCCAGGCCGGGAATGCGCCCGACCTCTATTTCGACAACATCCCGGCCATGCGTCAGTACCAGGATCTCGGTATCCTCGCCGAAGTGACTGACCTGACGAACGAGATGATCGAGCTCTACGGCGAAACCACCCCCGCCATGATCAACAATGGCTTCTTCAACGATGCCTGGTGGGGTGTTCCCTGGTTCACCCGCATTGATGGCTGGTGGTCCCGCCGTGACATCTTCGAGCCGGCCGGGATCGACATGACGACTCTGACCACGATGGACGAGCGTCGCCAGGCAGCGCTCGATGTCTCCGATCCTGCCAACAACATGTTCGGCTGGGGCGTGACCGTGAATCGGTCCACCGATGCCCGCTCTCTCGTCCAGAACACGCTCTTCCATTTCGGCAGCACCCTCCAGGACGAGAGCGGCGACTACGTTGCCTTCAACTCGCCCGAGTCGGTAGCGGCCCTCGAGTGGATCGCGGAAACCTACAGCGATGAGAAGTGGGCGCCGATGCTGCCGACCGGCTGGGCTGCCTGGACCGACACCGGTAACAACGAGGCGTTCCTCGCCGGTATCCTCGCCCTCACCCAGAATGCCGGCACCATGTATGCCAAGGCAGTCCTGGACGAGGTTCCCTTTGCCGACCAGATCGACTATTTGCCCAACGCCCTCCGTCTCTCCGACGGTCATCCCACCGATATGCTGGGCGGCGTGATGTTGCACCCAATCGAGGGCTCCAAAAACGTCGAAGCCACCCACGATCTCATCCGCCACCTCGTCTCCGAACCGGTTCAGCAGCGCATCTGGACAATCTCCCGCGCCTACGCCGTTCCTGCCTATCTCAGCGGCTGGGACGATCCGATCATCACCGAAAACGCGAATGCGTCTCGCGCTCGATCTGCCACTTACGACAACACCGAGTTCACCGGCCTTCGCTGGCCTGGTCCGCCGTCCGTGGCGGTCGACGCCGTTGGCGGTGGCTTCGACCAGGTCGACATGGTGGCCGAAGTCCTGCAGGGGCGCTCCGCAGCCGAAGTTGTCGAGGACTACCACAACCGCTGGGTTGAGATCTGGCGCGACTACGGTCTGCCTGGCGAGTAGGTAGCAGGCATCGGCGTTCAGGCATATGTGATCTGTGCCCGGGGTGCCGTCAGGCACCCCGGGCCGCTCCGAGGTTTCTCCCATGGCCGTTCAGTCCGCTCAGCAAGGGACGGTAAAACCAGCCGCCGACATTCCATCATCGAGTAGCTTCTGGCGACAGTCGAAGCGGATCCTCGGTCGAGACTGGCAGGTGGGTTTCCTGTTCGTTGCCCCCACGGTCATCCTGCTGTTCGGATTGATCGGCTACCCGCTCTTCGACGCGCTCCGCATGAGCTTCTACAACGTGACGGGTGTCACCAATCGAGGGTTTGTCGGCCTCGATAACTACGAGCGGCTCTGGAGCGATGCCCGCTTCCGCGATTCTGTCGCCAACACCGTCAAATTCGCCGTCTACTCGGTGTTCTTCAAGTTCTGGTTGGGTCTTCTCGCGGCCTGCATTCTCAACCGCGCGAACCTGAAGTTCTCCAGTGTCTTTACCGGACTGGTGCTCTTGCCCTGGATCATCCCGGAAGTGGTCGCAGCCCTCACCTGGCGCGGCCTCTATGATCCGATCTTCGGCGGCCTGAATGTCCTGCTCAAGCAACTGGGCATCATCGATACCGGAATCGTCTGGCTCGGCGATTACAACCTGGCGCTACCGTCGGTCATCATCGTCAACGTCTGGAAGGGAATCCCCTTCTTCACCATCCTGTTCCTTGCCGGCCTCAAGGCAATCGACAAGGAGCTGTATGATGCAGCCGCGGTCGACGGCGCCACCGGCTGGGACAGGTTCCGCGACATCACCCTGCCGGGGCTCCGCTACGTCATCGTCGTCGCCTGTCTCCTGTCACTCATCTGGACCCTTAACGCCTTCGGTCTCGTTTACCTGATGACGGGTGGTGGCCCCGGCGGTGCCACGCGCATTTTCTCCATCCTGTCCTACGAATATGCGCTGGGCCAGATGCGATACAGCATGGGCGTCGCCGTGGCGATGGCCATCGTGCCCGCTCTCCTCGTCATCATCGTGATTCTCGGACGCTTCATGCGAGTCGATTCCGATCAGCCCAATGAGCAGCCCGGTGTCATGTCGCAGCTCGTCTCGGCAATCCTCTGGCCCATTGGCAAGCTGGGTGGTCTGATCGCGTGGATCATGGGCTGGATCGCTTTCCCCTTCGCCTGGGTGGCCACCAGGATCTCCGAGGCATTCCACTCGTGGTATGTGCGCGGTGACGACTCCCGGGAGCCCCGGTATCGGCGACTCACCAGCCGACTCGGCGATATCACCGCCGATGTGATCCTGGGTCTGCTGCTGCTCTACCTGCTCTTCCCCTTCTATTGGGTCATCATGACGTCCTTCAAGGGCGCCGAGCAGATTCGCACCATGCGCTCGCCGTTCTGGCCCGACCCCTGGACCACCGAGCATTACCGCTACATGCTCATGGAGTCGGAATTCCCCACCTGGTTCTGGAATACGGTACAGGTGGCAGTCGTGAGCACGGTGGTGTCCGTCTTCGTGGCGGCCTTTGGTGCCTACGCCATGGTCCGCCTCAAATGGCGTGGCGCTGGCTTCGTCCAGACAGCCATCCTCTTTGCCTATCTCATGCCTACCGTGCTGCTCTTCATCCCCCTCTATCAGATCTTCACCAACCTGCATCTCATCAACACCATCTATGCCCTCATGATTGCTTACCCGACATTTGGCCTACCGTTCGCCTGTTGGTTGCTCATGGGGTACTACCGCTCGATCCCGAAGGATCTGGAAGATGCCGCCCTCGTCGATGGTGCCAATCATTTCCAGTGCTTCATCAAGATCGTCTTGCCGCTGACGCTTCCCGCGCTCCTGGCGGTCGCCCTCTTCGCGATCACCAGTTCCTGGAACGAGTTCCTGCTGGCGTTCGTCCTTGTCTCGCCGGATTCGCAGCGCACACTTCCGGTTGGACTCGGCAATATGGTGATTGGCGATATCTTCCCCTTCGGCCAGATGTTCGCTGCCAGCATCATGACGGCCATACCGGTCGCGGTCATTTACATGGTTGCCCAGAAGTACATGGTCGCCGGACTCACCGCTGGCTCGGTCAAGGGGTAGGTGTCCTCTCGCGAGACCCTCATGGGGTTGCCAGCAGGGCTTTCCGGTTGGTCACGCTTCGGCTCCGAGGCTCTGCGCGCTCGCCCAGAGCCTCGTGGCTGTCTCCGCCCTTGCGTCTCCTCGTAAAATGAAAGGTGTCGAATCTGTCCGGTCGACCTTCTCCACATTCGCGCTCCGGGCAGTCAGCAAGGATGTGAATGCCTCACCTCGGAACTACCGGTCGTCCATATCTTCTGAAGAAGCCTGCCGCGCGGCCTCGTTCTCCCGGCTCTGGTCTTCCGTTGAGTCGGCGTGCCGTCCTTGCCGGAGGCGCTGCCATCGCCATGGGCGCACAACTTTTCGGCCGCTCGTCGGTCGCTGCTCAACGCATGGATCCTTACACCTTCATCTCGGCGATGGAGGCCACCACCACACTCGGGCAGTCGGTCGGGCAACCTGCCCCCGCCGGACAGCAGCTAACGACCTCCGATGGCCAGTCGTGGGATGCCTACATCCAGTTGCCCATCAAGGAGGGGCA
>JAEZJB010000408.1 GCA_023415845.1 Chloroflexota bacterium
GTGAGCTGCATGACCACGCGCGATCCCGCGGGATGGCGGTCCTGGTTGAGATCCACGACGAAATCGAGCTTGAGCGTGCGCTTCAACTCTCCCCGGTGTTCGTCGGCATCAACAACCGCAACCTCAAGACAATGAGTGTTGATCTCGCCACCACGGAACGTCTTGCGCCCCGACTTCCAGGCAACGTCCTCGTCGCAGGGGAGAGTGGAATCTTCACGCGTGAAGACGTTCGCCGCATGGCCGAGGCTGGCGTGGACGCGATACTTGTCGGTGAATCACTCATCCTGCAGACAGACCGTGCCGCGGCCGTTCGCAAATTGCAGGGAATTCGGAAGTCCCCTCGTGACTAGTCTCCACGTAAAGATCTGCGGACTTCGTTCCAGCGATCATGTCGAGGTTGCGGCTAAGGCTGGTGCCGCCTCCATCGGTTTCATGTTCGCGCCCTCTAGGCGCCGCATCGAAGTTGAAGCGGCCAGGTCGATAGCAAATCAGTTGAATCGCAACCGCCCCGAGCTTGTAGGTGTTTTCGTCAATGCTGATGTCGCTGAAATGATGACCGTTCGCCGCTCGGTGGGGCTGGATGTGATCCAACTCGCCGGCGACGAATCCCCGACCGTCCTGGAAGAACTTCAGGGGCGAATCTGGAAGGTACTTCGGTTTCCCGCAGGTACCACCCTGCAGGACGCGCGCGAGGCAATCGACCCGTGGCTGAATGGCAATCATCCGGTGGAAGCCATCCTGGTCGATGCTTCGGTGCCCGGAGCGTATGGTGGAACCGGCCACCGCGCCGACTGGCAGTTGGCTGGTGAACTTGCCAGCCTCTTCCCGGTCATACTCGCTGGGGGGCTCACACCCTCCAATGCCGCTGAGGCCATTCGCCAGGTGCAGCCAATGGGTGTCGATGTCAGTAGCGGCGTCGAGGTTGATGGGATCAAAGACCCAGACCTCATCCGCGACTTCTTGCTCGCCGCCCACTCAACGACACAGTGACTCTACCGAGTGGTTCCATGTTCACTTGATGCAGTCGATCATTCAATCGACTCCTGCGCCATCCAGATCCAGCGGAGCAGTCACCGGGCTGTTGCCATAGCCGCATACCCAGTTCAGCGATCTTAGCCGGACCTCAGCTTCTTCCATGAGATCGGATGTTTCCATTGCATCGAGCGCGCTGATCTGACGACCGTCGTCAAGTGTGAGATCACCATCCTGGATGGGCCAGAGACGGGCCTCCTCGATTTCACGAATTGCCTCCGACCAGGCGTTCTGGTCTTCCTCCATGAAGGTCGGTTCACCGAAGAGCTCGAGTCGCCACAGCAGGACCTCCCATCGCTCTCGCTCAGTCGCCAGCTTCTCCTCGCCCCGCAGCCGCAAAGGTTTGATCACACTTCGTAGCGGCGTCCAGGGCGTTGGCGCCCACTCCAGCACGAGGCCTTCCGCTTCACCAGATGTCGGTGCCTGGATCCGCTCCGTCTTGACGACGTTCAGCGCCCAGCCGATCGTTGAGGCAATCAACGTTCCCTGCTCGGCGGTGGCCACCTGCTGATCGGATAGCTGGCCAACGGGAGCCGCGAGAATTTCCATCTCTGGTGGAGTCAGCCAGGAGGTGAGTTCAAGCCGCGACCAGGCTTCCAGTTCAAACCGGTCAGTCTCGCGCTCGAAGGGATCGGTTTCCGTATCGGTCTCGATGAGGGCACGTCTTCCGAGCGTTGCCCGAGCCACAAGCTGGCCTGCGAGTTCAGCGATCGGCCAGGGGTCAATCGACAGAAAGTTTGCATCGTCACTCATGGATGTCTCCGTAGTTGGGAACCAGCGCCTGGCACTTTCAAGTGAGGAGCGACCTCAGCCAATCAGGAACGATTATCATGTAGCCATCAGACACCCGGTTCAGGAGTGTCGGTGCGAAGTGCCTTCAGGACCATTGGGGCCCCCAGGACTCAGGAGAACCACATGTCGAATTCCAGCAGCAAGCCGCGTCTGACGACGCGCCAGGGCCATCCGGTCCACAACAACCAGCAGCAGCGCACAGTTGGCACTCGAGGTCCGGCGACCCTGGAAAACTACCAGTTCCTTGAGAAGATCAGCCACTTCGATCGTGAGCGCATCCCGGAACGCGTCGTTCACGCTCGCGGAACTGTGGCCCACGGTGTGTTCGAAGCATACGGCACCATCGGTGACGAGCCCGCCAGTGTTTACACTCGGGCGAAGCTCTTTCAGGAGAAGGGCAAGCAGACTCCAGTCAGTGTTCGATTCTCGACTGTTGCCGGTGGTCGTGACTCTTCCGAAGTCGCTCGTGACCCTCGCGGCTTTGCGGTCAAGTTCCGCACCGAAGACGGAAACTGGGATCTCGTCGGGAACAATCTTCCCGTGTTCTTCATCCGCGACGCCGTGAAGTTCCCCGATTTCATTCACTCGCAGAAGCCGGATCCGGTCAGCAACAACCGCCAGGATCCCAACCGCGTCTTCGATTTCATTGCGGCCTCGCCGGAAGCCATGCACATGGTGACCTGGGTCTTCTCGCCACGGGGCATCCCTGCCAATTACCGCCAAATGGATGGCTTTGGCGTGAACACCTACCGGATGGTGAATGCCGCCGGCGAAGGCGTTCTGGTCAAGTACCACTGGAAGAGCCAGCAGGGCATTAAGTCCCTCACCGCTGCCCAGGCCGCCGAAATCCAGGCGACCGAGCTTGGCAGTGCCACAAAGGATCTGTTCGAGTCGATCGAGGCTGGCAACTACCCGCAGTGGGAGCTCAACGTTCAGATCATGAGCGACGATGAGCACCCCGAACTCGACTTCGATCCGCTTGACGACACGAAGACCTGGCCGGAAGATCAGTTCCCGCTGCGCCCGGTCGGGATGATGACGCTTAATCGCAACGTCGAGAACTTCTTCGCCGAGACCGAGCAGATCGCCTTCGGGACGGGCGTGCTCGTTGACGGGCTGGACTTCTCCGATGACAAGATGCTCGTGGGACGGACCTTCTCCTACAGCGATACGCAGCGCTACCGGGTCGGGCCGAACTACCTTCAGTTGCCGATCAATCGCCCGATCGCGGAAGTGGCAACCAACCAGGCCGATGGCGCCATGGCATACGCGGTGGACAATCGCGGAGCTGATCCGTCGGTCAACTACGAGCCATCGGTTCGCGCTGGTCTGGCGGAGGCCGATGATTCCTACCGTGGATACGAGCCGTATGTCGAAGGTCGCATCCAGCGGGCGTCGATCGAACGAACCAACGATTATCAGCAGGCTGGAGAACGCTACAGGACCATTGAGGCCTGGGAACGAGATGATCTTGTGCTCAACCTCGTGGATGGGTTGTCACAGTGCGACCGGATCCTGCAGGACATGATGCTGGTGCATATCAGTCGCTGCGATACCGAGTTTGGACAGCGTGTCGCAGACGGTCTTGGTTTGCCGGTTCCTGCTGAGGCTCAGGAGGCCGTTGCCGCTGGCGACGACTAGGTAGGCGTTCAGTAATCCCTCGGCTCGAAGCCTTCCGGCCCGTCGTTCACGGGTCGGAAGGCTTCATCGTTTTTCGGTGTCCGAATCAACTGTGATGGCGCGGGCGAGTAAGGCGCGAAACCATTCCTGCTCGTCTCCCGTGATCTCCTGCTGAACCTGCCTGCTCCGAACCGGCGCGCCTCGTGTCACCTGATAGATGCCCCTGTCACGCTGGAGGAATCCGTAGTCGACCAGTTCGCGGCGAAGCGTGGCGACATCAGGGTGGATCGGCTTGAGCAGCGCGTTGACTTCACGCTCGGGATAGGACTGGTCTGGGGCGAAGAGTTCCACGATGTGTTGAAGCACCACGACCCGTCGCTTTCGCTGGGCTGGAATCTCCTTGAGGCGTCCATCCTTGAAGAAGTCACGGATCACTTTGGCGCGGAATCGCGCCTCCTCGTCTGCGCCAGGCACGACTCCACCTGACGAAGGCAAAGTGGATACGTCTACTGGTACCTTGCGTGACGCGACGAGGAGATCACTGTTGAGGCGATACCACTGACGCTGGGCGTCGCTCGTGGAAGTGACAATTCCAGCGTCGACAAGCTTGCGCATGTGATGAGAGATCGTTGCCGGGGTGAGGTCGAGGCGGCCAGCCAGGTCCTTGCCAGTGAGTGGCTCCTCGGCGATCGCGCCAAGAATTCGGAGACGCATTTCGTCAGCGATAACCTTCAGCAGCATTGCCAGGTCGGATACGGTTCGCGGAGACGTCATCGGTTTCCTCCATTCGATGTCTATCTAATTAGAAGATTATCTAACAAATCGATTCCAAACAAGTCCTCTCGGTAGGTGGCCGAGAGGACTTGCCGACCATTCTGCGCTTGTGATGTCTATGATTCGCCTTCGATGGCGGGGCTGGCTCCAGGCAACTGAGGAACCGCGTCGCCTGGCGAGAGCGAGACGAGACCGCTCTGGATATATGCGGCGAGCTTTTCGCGCGTATCGGTGATGTCGTTGTTGCGCATGGTCAGCTGGCCGATGCGGTCCTGCGGAGTGAACGAGGACTCGACCTTTTCCATGGAGAGCCGCTCTGGCAGATAGGTGAGGTTCGGCGATGTCGTGTCCAGAATGGAGTAGTCGTTGCCGCGGCGGAGTCCGATCGTCACTTCACCGGTGACCAGCCGAGCGACCCAGCGCTGGAGTGACTCGCGCAGCATGATGGCCTGGGGGTCGAACCAACGTCCCTGATACAGGAGTCGTCCGAGGCGTCGACCGCTCTCGTGGTATTGATCTAGCGTGTCTTCGTTGTGAATGCCGGTAAGGAGTCGCTCGTAGGCAATGTAGAGCAGGGCCATCCCTGGCGCTTCGTAGATGCCGCGACTTTTGGACTCGATGATGCGATTCTCGATCTGATCGCTCATGCCAAGTCCATGGCGGCCACCGATGGCGTTGGCCTCACTGACGAGAGCGACGTGGTCCTCGAACGTCTTGCCGTTGATGGCGACGGGGATTCCTTCTTCGAACGTGATGCGGACTTCCTCGTAGGGGATATCCACGTCGTCCTTCCAGAAGGCAACGCCCATGATGGGCTTGACGATGTAGATGCCCTGGTCGAGGTGTTCCAGGTGCTTGGCTTCGTGGGTAGCACCAAGGATGTTCGAGTCGGTGGAATAGGCCCTCTCCGCTGACATACGGTAGTCGTAGCCGGCAGCCTGCATGAACTCGGACATCTCGGCGCGGCCGCCAAGTTCGTCAATGAACTGCTGATCGAGCCAGGGCTTGTAGATGCGGAGTTCGGGGTTTACCAGCAGGCCATAGCGATAGAACCGCTCGATGTCGTTGCCCTTGTAGGTACTGCCGTCGCCCCAGATGTTGACGCCGTCTTCGCGCATGGCAGCGACCAGCATTGTGCCCGTCACGGCACGTCCGAGCGGAGTGGTGTTGAAGTAGGTGAGGCCAGCAGTGGTGATGTGGAAGGCGCCGCACTGGATTGCGGTCAGTCCCTCGGACACGAGTTCGGATCGGCAGTCGACGAGCCGGGCACCTTCGGCACCATAGGCGAGAGCGCGGCGCGGGATGTCCTCGTAGTCGTCCTCGTCGGGCTGCGCAAGATTGGCGGTGTAGGCATAAGGAATAGCGCCCTTCTGGCGCATCCAGACCAGCGCAGCGCTGGTGTCGAG
>JAEZJB010000417.1 GCA_023415845.1 Chloroflexota bacterium
GCGCCGGCGTGTTGGTGGGAACTGGTGTGACAGTTGGGTCAGGTGTCGCGGTCCCCACCCCAATCACGACGGACACCGGCATGGAGTCGTTGGTTTCGGCGAACACCGACGCTCCGAACATCCCCACCCCAACTACGGCGAGAACGAGAGCGGCGAGTCGCGAACGAAGCACGTGTCCCAATGTCATTACGGCACCTCAATCGTGGCAACGTCATCCCGGGTGAGCAGTTGCTGCACCGATCCGGAACTTCCTGATTCCAGTTTCAATGAGAATGAGTACGCTCCCGACTCCCACCCCGTCACCGGCAAATACCGTTGGGTGATCGTCGTCGTTCCCTGTTCAAGGGTCAGGTTCTCGGCCAGGGCGAACTCCTCCAGCAATACCCCATCCTTGTGCACTACCAGCACGAGGCGTCCTCCGCGAATCACTTCCGCGGTATTCACGATGTCCAGTGCCACGCTCGCAAATTGAATCGGATCTGCGTTTGGCAGAATGATGATATTTTCGAACGCCAGAGGCACACGCTCCTCATCGGCTGGAGACTCTGGCACCTGCACCGGTTGCTGCTCGATCGACTGGGCAATCCCTCTCGCCGAGTCGGCCAGGCTAAGGGAGACAAGGTACTCCCCGGCTGGCAGGCCCACCCTTCCCAGGGTCAGCCGCACGCTCGTCTCATCGCCCTGGTAGAACGCGCCCATCGTGATCTGCTGATCGATCAACACGCCACCGCTAGCATCGGAGATTGTCATCTGCCCCATCAGGCGCAGCGTGGTGTTGCCAGTGTTGGTGATCGGAATGTCAATCACCAGGCGGCGATCGAGATACTCGGAATAGGGAACCCCAAGTTCGAATGCCGATGTCATCTCCCCGGGAACCGTGATGTAGATGGTGATGATCTTCCTGATCTTCTGCAGCAGTTGCGCCGAGCCCGGAACTGAAAAGGCATCCAGCGTCTCCACCGCAATGGGGACGACGTATTCGCCGGGTGCTGCGTCCGCAGGGACCTGCAGTCCTATCTCGCGCCGAATTTCGTTGCCCGGTTCAATCTCGAATTCTTCGGTGGGATACGTAATCCACGTTGTCGGCTCCGACTGCTCGGCATCCTGTGACTCGATCAGGAGGCCACCGTTAACGCGGGTTGAGATATCTGCCGTAAAGGTCACGACCCGCAGGGGTTCTGCACCGAGGTTGCCGATGTAGACCGCAAGCGACTTGGCTTCGCCTGGCTGCGCCTCGACTGCCAGGCGTTCGGCATCGAGCCCGCCATCGGGTCGCAAAAGAATCTGAACCTGCGCATCGGACTCATTACTGGCCGGAGTCCCATCCGCTGGTGTCGACACATCCTGGGCCGCTACCGGCACCAGTGAGCCACAGAGGGTCAAGGCAAAGACCACTACCAACAGGGCGTGCAACCGCTTGCGTGCCATCCTGTTCTCCACACTTCACCCCTACCCTGCGCAACCAGAATTCATGAACCTGATGTCCATTCCCTGGCGAGAACGGCCGCTCGGCACTGCCGCTCTCACCAGGGAATGGCCCATGGATGGGGCCACTCCCCGCTCCTGGGGGCGAGCATGATGCCCGCCCCCAGGCTCCTCATCTTCGAACGACCGTCCCTCTGGACATCGTCCGTCGCTGTGGAGGATTAGTCCGTCGTGAGCTCCACGGTCAGGGTCGCCGTGTACTCGCCTTCCGCCAGGATTGGCAGGTCATCGAGATGACCGGTGTAGGAGGCAGTGGTCACGAACGGAGCCGGGGTGTCCGGCAGCTGCCACCAGAAGAACCAGTTCTCCGTGGTTTCGAGAATGGTGTCCTCATCGCCAGCGCCCCAGAAGTAGGCATCATTGGCAGTCGGGGCAAGGAAGTCGAACGGGGTGTCGATCGAGTCGAGGAAGTAGGTCTCAACCGTCGCGTCCTGGAGGCTGAAGTGATCGGCGCTGAACCACTCGCCCGGGCCAGCCGAGAAGTTGGTGATCGACGCATTCACCTGCCACGGGCCAAGGTAGCAGCCCATGTCGACTTCGAGCTGGATGGCGCCGCTGGCGGTCTGGGTGTAGTCCTGCTCAAAGATATTGGTGATCGGTGCCATGGTGGCATTGCCACCGAGTTCAACCGTCGCCACCGCCGGGCAGCCAATCTGCACCGAGGTCTCGATCGAGTCCGAGCTCTGGGCGGAGGCAATGCCGACCGACATTCCAATCATGAGCGCAGCAGCGCCAACAGCACCGACGATGCGGTTTCGAAGTTCCATGCGGGGATTCTCTCTCTCATGAGCAACAAATACATCTTGGTGAACCTGCATTCACCTGGGCCCCAGTCGAAGTGACAACCTCCTTTCCGTTTGTGGGCCACGTTCCCACCTGTCACCATGGGGCGGCCAATCGCTGATGTGTTCACCGTCGGGCCGCACACGCTGGTGCACCTGGACGGCTCGGTTGTAATCAGGGAAGAAGCAGTGGCTCGCGGCCTATGGGCTCGCAATCGTCTGTGCGACGACTGTTGTCCCGTAGTCACCTCCGAGTACGAAGCCATCCAGCAGGAGTTCCATGGAGATGACGATCACGCCACTCGTGGGCATCGCCCTATCGCGGGTCGGGGATACGATACTGATCGCTCCCTCCGAACTCGAGAAGCCGATGCCATCCAGCCCGGTCACTCCGGTTGCGGTAAGCCCTGCTGCAGGAATCACCTGGCTTCCGTTGGTGAAGTCGGTGAAGGTGATCACCAGCTCCCAGCCGCAGCGGGCAGGAGCGTCGTCGTAGGTCAACTCGATCGAGCCGCCGGTCGAGGTCGCGTTCAGGCTGTTCTCCACAGCGCTGAAGGACACGGAGGAAATCGTCACATTCGGGGCAGTGGCGGCAGTCCCGTCGACGACGAGGCTACGCATCTCCGCCGTTTCGACCACTGTCTCACCCGGTTCGTCACTGAGTGGATTGCCAGCCTCGTCCTCGGCCACCGGCGCCGTCGAGGTCGCCGTCAGGTCCAGCGCGATCGCGGCCTCCGTCGGCGAGGTGCAGCCCAGCTGGGTACCAAGGTAGAACCGGCTGCTGGTGAACGCGTCATCGTCAGGGGTGCTGTCGGTCAGGCTCAGCCGTCCGTCGCTGGCGTCCAGCAGGTCCTGGTAGCCAAGCTCGTCGGCCGTGACCGCAATTACCTGCCAGCCAGCGGCCTCACTCCAGGCGTGGAGCGCCACGTCGGAGACGTTCTCCGTCTCCCAGGTCACCGTGCAGTCCTGGAAAGACCAGGTGATGTCACCGGCGACCGGCAGGGCACCGCCCTCGATCAACTGGCAGTCGACTTCGGGAGCGAACGGAATCGCCGGGGCGGGGGTCGGTGTCGGCGTTGGGGCTTCGGTCGCCACCTCCGCCGGCGTTCCCACGGGGTCGGACGGCGCTTCGGTCGGCTCGACCGGCGCCTCGGTGGGGATGACGGGGGCTTAGGTGGGAGCAGGAATCTCCGTCGGGAGTGGAGCTTCGGTGGGTGGGGGTGGAGCTTCGGTCGGCTCGACCGGCGCCTCCGTGACAACGGGTGGCACCTCCGTCGATGCCACGCCTGTGTCTTCCGCCGCGACGGGCGCAGCGCACGCCATCAGCCCCACCAGGCCAATTGCCAGCACCTTGCCCAAAGTCTGCGTGCGGGCAATCTGCCCACGCGAACGCCAAGTCTTGCCCACCATGGTCTCTCTCATCCCATCGTGACGCGCATTGCCCCAGAGCCGGCTGCATGGAAATCATGCGCCAACCAGGACGTGCCCCGCTTCGTGATGCTCCCTGCAAGAACATCGGTTTTAGCTGTTTCTCTTGTATTTTGGGGTCCCTGTCCGGAAATGTACCAGAAACCATCGTGGCACCAGTGACTTCCCGACACCGATGATTATTGGTCCTGGCAAACTTTCGGCCCATAGGTACTTGGTACTAATTGTCGCCATGAGTTGATAGCCCATTCGGGCTATGACCGTTTCGATCGTGTTCGAAAATTGCCATATTCCCGTCCCCATGCGATCTTCCCGCACGTCAACCGTCACGAAGATCGCGCAACAGGTGGTGTATCCGTGGTGAATATCGAAGCGGTGGATTTCTATTACCTCTCCATGCCCGAGGTGCTGGATATCGGCGACGGCTCGCAGGATCTCCTCCTCGTCCGGGTCGAGGCGGGCGGTGTGGTCGGCTGGGGTGAATGCGAGGCCTCACCCCTTCCGTCCATCGCCGCGCTCGTCACCCCCATGTCGCATTCCGCCTGCAAACCAGTGATCGCCTCCGTGCTCGGCCAGCCACTCGACGACGTCGCGGACATCGCCCGGATCGGCTCCCTTGTTCGCGCCAATTCACTCGACCTTCTCCAGGCAGACCACACATTCTCCGGCATCGACATGGCCCTCTGGGACCTTCTTGGCAAGCGACTTCAGGCCCCCGTCTGGCAGTTGCTCGGCATCGAGCGACCGTTTCCGAAGCGCCCGTATGCCTCACAACTCTTCGGTGACAAGCCGGAACAAACCCTCGCGCAGGCGGTCGCTACTCGTGAATCAGGCTATGGTGCCGCCAAGTTCGGCTGGGGACCGTTCGGCCTTGGCACCGTGGCGGAGGACGAAGCACATGTCCGGGCTGCCCGCGAAGGCCTTGGCCCCGACGCCACCCTGCTCGTGGATGTCGGCACGGTCTGGATTGACGATGTCGCGCGCGCCGCTGCCGTCCTTCCGGTGCTTCAGGAGTGCCGGGTAACCTGGCTGGAAGAGCCGTTTGTCTCCGGGGCACTAGGTGCCTACCGGGAGCTCGCCGCGATCGCCGGTTCCGTCGCCATCGCCGGCGGTGAAGGGAGCCACAATCCCTGGCAGGCGAAACACATGATCGATCATGCCGGTCTCGGGTACGTGCAGATCGACGCAGGGCGCATTGGCGGCATCAGCGCCGCCCGCGAGGTCGCGAACTACGCCCGAGCGGGCGGTGTCGCCTATGTAAACCACACCTTTACGTCTCACCTGGCGTTGTCCGCCTCCCTGCAGCCCTTTCTCGACCACGAGCACGACCTGATCTGTGAATACCCGGTCGCCCCGAAATCGCTTGCCAGGGAGATCACCCACGAGCATCTGGCTCTCGATCGGGATGGCCTCGTCCACGCTTCTGATCGGCCCGGCCTCGGCATGACCGTCGATCTGGAAGCCGCCAGTCGCTACCTGGTAGAGACCGAAATCCGGGTCGGTGGCAAAACCGTCTATGCCACCCCCGAATTGCGGCCGTAATCGGCGAGACCGGGAGGAGCGTTCGGCCGAACGCTCCTCCCGGTCTCGCCGATTACGGCCGCAATTCGGGGGTGGCATAGACGGTTTTGC
>JAEZJB010000440.1 GCA_023415845.1 Chloroflexota bacterium
CCACCGAAAGCGAGCTCTCCATGTCTTCGACGCTGCCCAGCACGCTTGCCTACGCTCCGCTCAACACCGTCGACATCTCGCCGGTCCTGTCAATGGTCATCGCCTCCATGCGGGACAACCCGCAGCACATTGCCGCTTTCGGCGAAGACGAAACGATTCGTCAGCAGCGCCTCTCCCGGTTGTTTGGCTTGATGGCGACCAGCCCTGCGCTGCAGAAACACTCGGTCGTCGCGCTGCTCGATGGTCGCATCGTCGGGGTCGTCGGCCTGGCTGCTCCCGGCGAATGCCAACCTCCTGCCAGCGAGCGCCTCCGGATGCTTCCCTCACTCTTCCGGCTTGGCTTCGGTCCCGCCCGGCGGGCCATGACTTGGCTGGGTGCCTGGGCGAAGCACGACCTCCCCGAGCCACACTGGCATGTCGGGCCGGTTGCCGTCGCCCCCGACCTGCAAGGTCAGGGCATCGGTTCCGCCCTCATGGCCCAAGCCCTGGAGATCGTCGACGCCGCCGATGGCGTGGCCTATCTCGAAACCGACAAGGACATCAATGTGACGTTCTATCAACGGCAGGGCTTCGAGGTCGTCGCCGAAGACCGCGTGCTGGACATCCCAAACTGGTTCATGCGCCGGCCTGCGCTCTCCGCTTCGGCTCAGATCGCCGCGTAGGTTTCCTGCTCCACCCGCTTGAGGTAGGAAGCGATCTCGCCCGGGCCGGAGCGGGGCGCGATCGCCTCCACATCCGGGTTGTAGTTCGTATTGGTATTGACGTCGTACACCACGGTCCGCCCGTCTGCCGCCTCGATGAACTCGAATCCCGCCACCTCGAGCCGGTACTTCCGGGCAAACCCGAGCACCTGATCGATCACGGGACCATCGAACCCTTCGCGCAGGGCGAAGAGGCTCTTCTCCGGCTTCGGCCGGCCAAACTCGTCCGTCTCGCAGGCGTCGGCCGGGCAGAGCTGGAATCCGCCTCTCGCCGTGTCTGCAGTGATGGCATAGACGAACTCGTACCCGACCGTCTCAATCCGCGTGATGAACGGTTCGCGCGGCTGGACGTACTCCTGTAGCAAGGTGATGCCATCGACAGGTTGCTCGAACTCGCTCGATTCGACGTAGACACGGAAGGCATCGAGGTCGTCGAATCGCCGCACTCCAAGCCCCTTCCCACCCTGGTTGTGCTTGGTGATGAAGGGACCGGCAAAGGTGGCGGCTCGATCGAGCAGGTCCCTTCTGCCGACCACTGCAATCGTCCGCGGCACGTCGATCCCGAAGGCCCGCAACGCGGTGAGCTGGCGAACCTTGCTCACCTCCATCTCGATCACCGGCCGCCCATTGACCACCCGGCGGCCGTGCGCTTCCAGCCAGTCCAGCACCGCCCGGGTGTAGTCCTTGCTGAGGCCATGGTCCCGGGTGTGCGACGAGGCACTGAACCGGCTCCAGAAGATGCCGTCCGGCGGCGCGGCATCGAGGTCAATCGCTCCTTCGATCAGGAGCCACTCTTGATAGTCGAGCCCCGCACGCTCGAAGGCGGCGGCGAACGGCGGAAACCAGTCGGGATTCTCGTGGATGGCGTAGACGGTCATCGGGCAGACCTCATCTCGTCGCTGGACGGCAATACTTTCCGGATGATACCAGCTTACGATCTCGATCCTGGCCCCGAAGTGAGGTCATCGAAGCCAGCCGCCCCTCAGGAGCCAGGTCCACGCCCCCGGGTCTCCCGCCACTCGACGAACCGCACCTGACCAACGCGCCCGCCGCCTGGATCAAGCCCTCGCTGGCGCGTAGTCATCACCAGGACCATCGAGTGCCGGGTCCGCCTCTGCGTCCACCGGAGTCGCGAGTTCTATGCCGCGGCGGTCGAGGAACATCACGGTCACGGCAATCACCGAGAGCGGGATGAGCAGGGCGTACAGCACCGAACTCACCCCATTCGCGAACCCGACCGCCGTCCGGCCGAGCGTCAACAGCCCGAAGCCAACCGCCACGCCAGGAATGGTCGCCAGCACGTCGAACAGCAATGCGGCGAACGCGGTTCGCCACCACCGTCCCCGCACCAGGCGGGCGCTCTCGCTCAGCGCAGCCAGCGCCGGCCGGTCACGGTCGAAGATCAGCGCCTGGGCGAAGTACTGCCAGCGCACCACGAGATAGATCGCCACCGGAATCCCGATGATGGTCAGGAGCGCGGTTCCAGCCGCCAGCACCACCACCAGCCCGGCGAGCGCCACCGGCCAGATCCGCGTGAGTGAGGCCCGATAGGCCCCGGCAACCGTTGGCTTCCTCCCGTTCACGATCTCGGCAACAGCCTGGATCACCGCCGGCCCGATCACCAGCAACATCGCCAGTTGCTGGAACCCACCGACCGCCAGCACCCAGGACAACTCCGATCCGGCCGTGTCCCCAAACCAGCTGATGACCCCGATTACAGGCTGCCGGGACGCCAGGAAGGACTGGACCAGATTGAACGCAATGCCGATCGGAATGGCGACCAGCCCGATCCCCGCAAAGACTCTCCAGTTCCGCCGATAGAGCGCAACCGCCCGCCGCATGATGTCGCGCGAACGGGTGTAGAGATATCCGATCGCCGCCACGACGACCGCAATGGTTGGAATCGCCACCACAGGATGGACCTTCGCCCAGATCAGCAGGCTCGAACCGGCGGAAACGATCCCGCAGAAGGCGCTGGTCGCCGTCGGACCGAACGTGGTGTTGCTCGGCACGACGATATTGCGATC
>JAEZJB010000441.1 GCA_023415845.1 Chloroflexota bacterium
ACCTTGATCGAATTTCTCCGCATCCACCTGCACCGCACGCTCTTTTTCGTCAACGAGCGACACGAAGTGCATACACCCGCCGACCTGCTCGAGCGTCGCATCGCCGATCTCCTCTCCACCAGGCACCCACAATGGGTCGGGCACTCTCGCCTGGCCCACGACCTGGGCCGACCCGCCTCCGCCCCCCTCAACGCAGCGCTGCAGGCCCTTGCCACTCGCAGTGAGATGGAGTGTCGTACCCACCAGCCCGCCGGCGGTGGCCGTCCCGGTCGCCAGTATCGCTGGCTGAAGCACGAGGGATAGCGTTGCTTCTCGCTCGAACTCCGCACGAACTCCCAGCCGAAATCCCCGTCATTCCAGTCTTGTTAGAGTTTGTGAGTTTTTGAGTTCTTGCGGGTACTTCATGGCAGGTGGCTTCTGGTCGGGAGCACACACATGGCGGGAATGAAGAAAGCCGGCTCCCGTAGGAACCGGCTTGCGAACTCAGGTTGGAATCGATCTTTGTGTGACGTCAGTTCAGGATCAGCGAATCTGCCACCATCACGGCAAAGAGCCCCGCCAGATACCAGATCGAATAGAAAAACGTCCGGCGCGCCTGCGCCTTGCTCGGGTGTCGCAACAACCCCCAGGCGAGATAGAGGAAATACCCGCCCAGCGCCACTGCCCCGACCGCATAGATCCAGCCCATGCCAAACGGCACCAGCAGCAACGTCACGGCCGTGAGCAGCACCGTATACAGCAGGACCTGGCGTCGCGTCTCTTCCTCACCAGACACTACGGGGAGCATCGGCACCCCCACCCGACCGTACTCACCCTGCTTCAACAGCGACAGGGCCCAGAAGTGCGGCGGCGTCCAGTAGAAGATCACGGCGAAGAGGATCCAGGCGGGCGGTGCCAGTGTACCGGTCACCGCCGCCCAGCCGACCAGGGGCGGCACTGCACCGGCCGCCCCGCCCACCACGATATTGTGCGGAGTGCGTCGCTTCAGCCAGAGGGTGTAGATGAACACGTAGTAGAGGTTGCCAGCCAGTGCCAGTCCCGCCGCCAGCCAGTTCACCAGCACACCCAGCAGCACGGTGCCCGACACGGTCAGCGCCACGCCGAACGTCAGCGCCGCCATCGGCGAAATTCTGCCGTTGGCCGTCGCTCGCTTCCGGGTCCGGCTCATCACCGCATCGATATCACGGTCGATGTAGCAATTGATCACGTTGGCGCCGCCAGAGGTGAGCACGCCGCCAAGTAACGTGATCAACACCAGCGAGAAGGAGGGCACCCCTTGTTGCGCAACCAGCATCGCCCCCAACGTCGTCACCAGCAGCAGGGTCATGATTCCCGGCTTCATCAGGGTGACGTAGTCGGTAATCGTCGCCCGAATACCGGCGACGCCGGCGTCAACTGGTGGCGTGATCTCGTCGATCATGTGGTCCTCGACTGGTCTGGGTGGAGAGCGTGGGCGCGAGCAATATCCGGCCTGCAACCAGGCCACCTCGCAACGCCGCGCGGGCAGGCATCAACCCGTAGTTTACCGCGCTCACTGTCGCCTGCCACCCGCAATGCACCATTTCGGCAACGCATTCCCGTCCTGTTCCCCATCCGCGCCCGGCGATTCTTCCCAACCTCGGGCCGAAACTCTTGACAGGATTTCTGGTCAGTTATAAAAGTGTGTGAAATCTCTCACGAGCGACCGGGCCAGTTCGGAACGGGTTTCTCTCGCCCGTCGTTAGAGAGAGATATCAGGCCAACGATGGCACGCTCGGCAGGGCTCGTCCCTGGTCCGACCCAGGCTTCGCAACGTCGCGCAGCCACCCCGAAGGAGATCGACGATGGCACTCCCACTCCCTGCGCGAAAAAGCTTCCGCACGTTCCTCACCCCGGGCCAGCGTTTCCACAGCGTCGACGGCATGCTCGAAAACCTCACCGTCGCGCGCCTGGTCACCGATCGCATGGGACTTCTGCATGTGACGCTTCGCGCCGACGATGGCCACGAAATCAGCGCCTTCGCCGAGCAGGTCGAAGCTGCCATTGCCGACGGCCAGCTCACCCCGCTCGCCGTCCCCATGACGCCGATGTCCGACATCGCCTGCTAATCAAGCCCGGAAACCGAACGAGGGCGGCGGAGAGATCTCTCCGCCGCCCTCGTTGTAGCAACTCGAACTCCCGTCAGGATACTGCCGCCGCAGCGTCCGCCAGTTGGTCAGGCGACGCCGGTGGCAGTTCCGAAGTGCAGAACGCGCAGCGCGTCGCTTCCACCGAGACGTCCGAGAAACAGAACGGGCATTTCCGCTCCGTCGGGCTCTCCGGCTCACCCGTCTGCGTCCGCTGGACCAGCAGGTTCATCGGCTTCACCACAAAGAAGAAGATCACGGCCGCGATGATCAGGAAGGAAATGACGGCATTGATGAACGTCCCGACATTGAACTTCGCATTGTTGATCGTGAACCCGATCGAGGAGAAATCGGGCTGGCCACCAATCGCGGCGATCAGCGGCGTGATCAGGTTGTCCACCAGCGAGGTGACCACCGATCCAAACGCCGCGCCGATCACTACACCGACGGCCAGGTCAACCACGTTTCCCCGCAGGACAAATTGCTTGAACTCGTTGGCGGTTTCCCTCATCACTCCCCCCGATCGATACACCCACAAGTGGTAGCTGCAAGGTATCGCAGATCAAGCACCAATGCCACACCGGGGTGGTCACCCCAATGTGGCATTGAAGTCAGTTAACCGTCTGATTGGAGCGTCGGCCTCAGTCCCCGATGCAGGACGTCTCGTCTGCGTTGAGGGTGTACCGCGCCTCACCAGTCTCGTAGCCCATCAGGAACTCTTCGCCGCACGAATTGGTGAAGATGGTTTGACCGCCGTTGCTCGTGTAAACCTCGAAGGTCGAGCCAATGATCTCACCCGACATCCCACCGGCTGGAATCGGCCCATCGAACACGGTCACGCCATCGGCCACCACCACGACGTAGAGGTCGGCTCCCGCCGTGATGTTGATGCTCTCCTGATTGCCACCAACACCCGTATTTCCATCATCGGTCCCCGGATCGCCCGGCAGCGACTCGTCAGATGGTGGCGGCGTCTCCGCAGATCCCTGCGCGGTCGCGGTCGGCGTCACCGGAGTCTGCGGTGCCGCTGCCGAGGCGTCACTCACTTCATCACCGAACATGATCACGCCGTACTCAACAGCCGATTGACTGTTGTTCACCACCGTCGCCGCACTGGAAACAAGTTGCCCATCACCAGTCGCGAGCAGGCCAATCGTCTCGCCTTCAACGTCGATGTCACCGTTCGTGGACATGACCAGTGCTGGCCCGTTGTGCTCGGGAAGGTCGGCCGATGCTCCCGGCTGCAGGACATACCGAACCATCTGGAGGTCATACACCCCTTCGGTATAGGTATCGATCAGGGGACTTTCGTAGAAGGCGTCGGTCGCCACATCCGTCGGCCCAACCACCTCGAAGACCCAGATCACCGAACCCGTCGAGTTGGCCATCGTCGTGTAAGGGTCACCACCGGCTTTGAAATAGGCGTCTCCCGGATTCAGCAGCGCCCGCTTCCCGGTCAGGTTGTTCCGTATGACCGAATTGCCCTCGACCTGGTAGACGATCGCGGCATTCGTCGTCTCCGCCTCCGCTTCACCCGGATCAGCAGGACGCACCTCCTGCACCTGCCAGACCACCTGGCTCCCCGAGCGATAGGCAAGCCCGTGAGCGATCACCGCCGGCGCACCCGGATCGGTACCACTGAGACCCCCCTCGACCGGAGCCGCCAGTTGCGGAGGTTCAGTTGCCTGAGGGGTCTCCTCCACCGCTTCTGCGGAGCCCGGAGTCCCTGTCTCGTCCTGGTCGCCGGTGCCCGGAGCCATCACGTTCGTGTCGTCCGGAGCCTCGGTCGTATCCTGGGCAGACAGCGTTGGCGCCAGCAGCAGGCTCAGAACGAGCATCACGATCGAAAGCAGGCTCCCCCGAGCCGCACGGCCGCCTGATTGGCGTTTCGACATGCTTCTCATGCCTCGCTACTCCTCCTGGTCGATGCGAACCGGAATATCAACAGTCAACGTTCGTGAGTAAATGTCACCCGTGATGGTGTTGGCGGCAGGTCCACCGACGACTCCTCCGCCCAAACACGCGCACTCCAAGCCCAGATGCACGCATGGAGTGAACGGACACACCTGTCACACCATATCTGTATGCTACCCTGTTGCCGCTCTTTGCGCCAGTACTGGCCCGGAGTCTTCAGGCAGGAACCACGCGCCTGCCTCACGCTCTATCAGACTCGCACCACAGTTCAATTTCATGGCCGGAGCCGTTCAATATGTTCACCGGAGGAACCAGGTTATTTCCAGCGATCGCGGGCATTTCATTCGTTCTGGCGCTGGCATGCGCCATCTGGGCGATCTCGTTGCGCAACGATGTCACACACCTCGAGCAGGAAAATCGATCGATGGCTGCTGAGATCGATCTCTTGCGACAACAGGCCAACGCCACCGCCTATAACCTCGCTCCCACGTCCGAGGCTCCGCCGAATGCCAGCGGAATCGCATTCTTTAGCTTGAGCGGGTCGGGCGTTGTTACCGTAAGCAATCTTCAGCCCGCACCCGAAGGCCGATCCTACCAAATCTGGTACTTCCCCACGCCTGACGCCGAACCGCTCCCCGGCGCCACCATCGCGCTTGATCAAACTGGCAGCGGGTACACGTTGATTCCGGCCGATGTCGGCCTGTTTACGGACATCGCCATCACGTTGGAGCCATCCTCGGGCTCGGCCTCACCTACAGGGCCGATCTATCTGTCAGGCTCCACCGGCGGCGCTCGCGGCTGACGCTGACCAGGTACGGGAGCCGTATACTCAGCGCTACGTCAATCACCGGTCCGTGGACGGAGTCTGGACTCGAATGCTTGCCCAACGCGAAGTGGAGTCCAGCCCGCTGATCACGACAACTCCTGCGGACAAGCCACTAGGAAGCGTCCTCGCGAACTGGCTCTGGCTGGCCGTCGCCATCCTGCTCGCGCTGGTGCTCCGTACTCCTTTCCTGCGGATCCCGATGCTGGCGGATGAAGGCGGATACGCCTGGGCGGCTCGCGGCTGGCTCAACGGCACGGGTACGCTTTACGACGATCTCTGGATTAGCAGGCCACAAGGCATATTCATCGTCTATGCCGGAATTCTGGAATTCCTGGGCTCGGACACGATTGCCATGCGGTTCGCCGCCTGGATCGCCATTGCCTTCACCGTCGTCGCCGTCTGGGCCTTCACCCGGATGTGCGCATCGCCCGCTACCGCGAATCTCGTCGCCATCATCTTTGCAGTCGCCTCGTCCCTACCCAACCTCGAAGGCTATTCCGCCAACGCCGAAGCGTTCATGGGCCTCCCTGCCGCATTGGCCGCCGCCTGGCTCCTCCGCCTGAGCCGCGATGGCTGGGCGCGATGGCAACTCGTCGGGGTCGGTGTCCT
>JAEZJB010000446.1 GCA_023415845.1 Chloroflexota bacterium
CAGTCCTGCGTCGTGGATGGCCGCCTCGCCGATGGAGCCGATGAGGGCATCTGTCGCATAGGCGTCACGGACGTTCTGCACCATGACGGCGGTGACGACCTCCCCGGCAGGGCTGGCGAAGACTCCGCAGTCGTGGGCGAATCCTTCGAGCGTTCCACCCTTGCCCGCGAACGACACGCCGGCTGGCAGGAAGCGCGCGAGCCGGTTGAGGTAGTGCTGGGCGGCGAGACGCTCACGCATCCAGGCAGAGAGGTCGGGAGAGGCGGCGGAACCAGTGGCAATCACCGTCACCATCGAGACGAGGTCATTGGCGGAGGTGAGGTTTTCGGGGGTACCGGGATCGGGAAGACGGCCGAGGAAGCGGCGCTGGAGGGCGGTTGCCGTGAGACCGAGCGTGGCGGCTGTTTCGGCGATGGACTCCACGCCAACAGCGTCGATCAGGACGTTGGAGGCGGTGTTGTCGGAGATTGCGATCATCAGGTGGGCGTGATCGGCAAGTGACAATTCGATGGGCGTTCGCAGCTCGTTGAGGATGCCGCTGCCAGCCGCGAGTTGCGTGGGCAGCACGGGGACACGGTGATCCAGCGTGAGTTTGCCGGCATCGACGGCGCGGGACAGGGCAATCAGAATGAGGGTCTTGATGGTTGATGCCGATGACATAACGGCATCGGCTTCGTGGGAGAACCGCTCACCGGTGGCCGGGTTCAGGATGGCGACACTGACATCCGATGCCTGGGGAAGACTGGCGAGGACCGCACTTACCCGAGGCCAGGCGGTGGTTGTAGATGACACGACTGCAGACCTTTCAATGAAAAGACCGTAAGGAGGGAGGCCCGGGGGCCTATGCTATACTCGCGCCGATTCTGGGACCGTGTGCGGTAGCTGTACCCGGACGCAGCCCGACATGCTGGCTGCACTGGGATTGGCAGCCGGTACAGCGTGGAGGGACGCAGCGGAACCGTCAAGCGGGGTGTGCGTGCACCCTTGCCCTATCGCGTCCCAACCCCCGTCTATTCCGCATGGTCCATTGATTGCACCCCAGCCGGGGTGACGCTCCGGAGGTTCCCGGTCTTGTTCCGTCCCCTCTCCACACTCTTCGGGTTCTTTAGCCGGGACCTCGGTATCGACCTGGGAACAGCGAACACGCTGGTGTATGTGCGTGGCAAGGGCATCGTCATCTCCGAGCCATCGGTGGTGGCCATCGATGCCAAGACCAAGCGTGCGCTGTGGGTGGGCATGGAAGCCAAGGCGATGCACGGGAAGGCACCCGACTCGATCATCGTGGTGCGACCGCTGAAGGATGGGGTGATTGCCGACTTCGACACCGTGGAGATGATGCTGCACCACTTTATTCGCAAGGTGCACCTGCAGCGTTTGATGGCGCCACACCCGCGAGTGGTGATCGGCATTCCGAGCGGAGTGACCGAAGTTGAAAAGCGGGCGGCCCGTGATGCCGCACTTTCGGCGGGCGCCCGAGAGGCCTACACAATCGAGGAACCGATGGCGGCGGCGATCGGCGCGGGCCTGCCGATCAACGAGCCAGTGGGGTCGATGATCGTGGATATCGGCGGTGGCACGACCGAGGTGGCGGTGATCTCGCTGGGCGGCATTGTCGTCAACCACTCGATTCGGGTGGCAGGTGACGAAATCGATGACGCGTTGATCCAGTATGCCCGGCGCGACCACAACCTGGTGATTGGCGAGCGATCGGCCGAGAACGCCAAGATCGCAGCCGGATCGGCCTATCCCCTCGAGGAAGAGGTGCGGGTTCCACTGCGGGGACGTGACCTGCTGACCGGTTTGCCGAAGTCGGTGGAAGTGAGTTCGGTGGAAATCCGCGATGCCATTTCCCAGCCGGTGAACACGATCATCGAACTGGTGAAAACCTCGATTGAGGAAACTCCACCCGAACTCGTTGCAGACATCATGGAACACGGGATCACGCTGGCTGGCGGTGGGGCGCTGCTGATGGGCCTCGACCGGCGGCTGCAGAGTGAGTTGCGGATGCCGGTGCACCGGGCAGAAGACCCGTTGACGTGCGTGGCCCGCGGTACCGGTCGGGTCGCCGAGGCGTTGCACCTGTATCAGCGAGCGCTGGCGAGCGGACGCGAGATTCGCCGGTAGCCCTGCTTTCTCTGGTAACAGGGCCGATCTGCTGCTGGAGATCGTGGCACGTCGCCGGAGCCGTCACCACCCCATGTTCCATTCATTCCCCCAGGCCACTGGATCGACAGGAGTAGCCCGATGACGAACCTGCCATTGAGAAAGGTGCTCATCGCGGTTCTGGCGTTCGTGGTGCTGTGTGGGGCGTTCGTGGTGCTCGACCGGCAAGGCGTGCTGAAGCCGGTGCGGACGGGTCTGAACGAAATCGTGCAACCGATCACCACCGGGTTCAGTGACCTCACCGACCGACGAAAGTCGGAGTCTGACCTGGCGCAGGACCTGGCGACGGTGACTGCTGAACGTGATGCCCTCAAGGCCGAGAACAGCCAACTTAAGGCCGACACGGCCGAGCTGGAGCAATTGCGGGAGATGCAGGCGGTCGAGGACCGCTATCCCGAGATCGAACTGATTCCGGCGAAGGTACTGGGCCGTGACCCGACAGGTCACCAGATGTTCCTGCTGATCGACCTGGGGACGGATGACGGAATCCAGGTGGGAATGGCGGTGCTGAGCCCCTATTTCTATGTGGGGCAGGTGGTTGAGGTGTCGGAAACCGAAGCCAAGGT
Source organism: Chloroflexota bacterium (assembly GCA_023415845.1). Classification (GTDB taxonomy): domain Bacteria; phylum Chloroflexota; class Chloroflexia; order Thermomicrobiales; family UBA6265; genus JACCYX01. Next base: position 2,730 of record JAEZJB010000446.1, read on the forward strand.
GATGCTGATCATCGATGCCAGCCAGTCAGTTGGTGCAATGCTGGAGGACAGCCGGGGCGAAGGGATCGTCTCCGGCCAATGGCAGCATGGCGGCTACCTGCAACTCGACCACGTCCAGAACAGCCAGGCACCCAAGGACGGAGAGTGGGTCGTGACCTCGTCATCGAACATGACGATGACGCGGCAGGTGCCGCCAGACATTCCGATTGGGCAAGTCATCGGTGAGCCGGTGGTGGACCCGCAGACGGACACGCTGACGATTCAGGTGCGGCCGGGAATTGCCAACTTCAACACGCTTTCGACGGTGTATGTGGCGGTGACTGTGGATGACTAGCCTTCCTTCAGTTGGTGAAGTGCGACTGGGACTGAGTGTTTCGGCGGCGCGGGCAGCGGCGGCGGTGATCCAGCGGCTGGGACGTGGCGGCGGAACGTCGGCCCCGGGCCTGATTGCGCAGAAGATCGACCCGGCGATGTTGACCCGACTGGCGGGCCAACTGGAGCATGGCGCAATTGTGGTGGCCGGTACGAACGGCAAAACTACCACTTCGCGGATCGTCGCCGACATTCTCGACGCCAATGGCCACACGGTGGTGCACAACCGATCGGGGTCGAACCTGGTGCGAGGCGTGTTCACCGCGTTCGCCGCCCAGGCTTCCTTCACCGGGAAGGTGCGGGGTGACGTTGCCGTCGTGGAGACGGACGAAGCGGCGTTCCCGGCGATTCTGGAACTGGTCAGGCCACGGACGATTCTGCTGAACAACCTGTTTCGTGACCAACTGGACCGTTACGGGGAGCTGGACACCGTAGCAAGGACGTGGAAGACGGCGTTGGCGCGGGTTGATGCGACGGCGGTGATCGTCTACAACGCGGACGATCCGGGACTCAGCTGGGTGGTGGACGGATCGCCGGCGAAGCTGGTGCCATTTGGGCTGACCGAAACCCGGCATGTCCTCTCCGAACTGCCCCACGCGGCTGACGCGGCAGTCTGCCGTTGGTGTGGGGCGGACCTGACGTATGACGGCCTGTACCTGTCGCATTTGGGCAACTGGTCGTGTCCCGCCTGTGGGCACCGGCGCGCACCATTGGCCTTTGCCGGGCATGACATCGAACTGCGAGGGGTAACGTCGCTGGCCCTGACGGTGGATGCCGGGGAGGAGTCGACGGAGTTCGAGGTCGGTATTCCCGGGATGTACAACGCCTACAACGTGGTGGCAGCGGTGGCTGCCGCTCACACGGCTGGCGTGCCATTCAGCGTCGGCCAGCAGGCGATTGCGGCATTCACCTCGGCGTTCGGGCGGATCGAGCGGGTGACGTGGAAGGGCCGGCAATTCACGATCGCGCTGGTCAAGAACCCAGTCGGGTTCAACGAAGTCATGCGGATGCTGACGGCGGGCGACGGCACGCTGGCAGTCCCGACGATGATTGCGATCAACGATCTCTACGCTGATGGGCGTGACGTCTCGTGGCTGTGGGATGTCGATTTCGAACTGCTGGCGGAGGGCGGGGCGGAACTCTCCACATCTGGCCTGCGGGGGCCGGACATGGCCAACCGCCTGAAGTACGCTGGAGTGGCGGAAGAGCGAATCCGGCCGCTGCCGGACGACCTCGAAGCGGGACTGGACGCGTTTACCGACCAGATTCCGGAGGGCGGCGAGGGATATATCCTGCCGACCTACACCGCAATGCTTGAGATTCGGCGCATCCTGGCGGAGCGCGGAGCGATCCAGGCGTTCTGGGAACAGTAAGGAAGGATCGGAGATGTCCGAACCGCGAAAGCTTCGAATTGGCTGGCTTTACCCGTCCCTGATGAATATCTATGGCGACCGAGGCAACGTGCTCGTGCTGGCACAGCGGGCCCGGTGGCGAGGGTTCGAGCCGGAGGTGCTTGAAATCGGGATTGGAGAGCCGATTCCCGAGGATATCGACATCTTCTTCTTCGGCGGCGGCCAGGATGAAGCCCAGATTGCCGTTTCGCGCGACCTCGCCGGTGACAAGGGCGACGTGATCAAGCGATCGGTGGAAGACGGCGCGGCGTTGCTCTCGGTGTGTGGCGGGTACCAGTTGCTGGGGCACGAATATCGCCCGCATGATGCCGAGCCGCTCCCCGGCATCAGCCTGTTCGACGCCACATCCGAAGCGGGGTCGGAGCGGTTCATCGGCAACGTGGTGATCGAGAGTGAGTGGGGAACGCTTGTGGGGTTCGAGAACCACAGCGGGCTCACCTATCTCGGCACGGGTGTGCAACCCCTGGGCAAGGTGACGATCGGCCGGGGCAACAACGGCAAGGACGGATTCGAAGGGGCGCGCTACAAACGGGCCGTGGGGTGCTACCTGCACGGATCAGTCCTGCCAAAGAATCCACGACTTGCCGACTGGTTGATCGAGGGCGGATTGATCCGACGCTATGGTGAGGCCGAACTCCTGCCACTGGACGACAGGATCGAACGGCTGGCCCACGAGAGCGCCCGGGTGCGAGCCGAAACCGCACGCATGTAATGTCAAGTACCACATCCAGTTAACGTGTGACGTGCATTCTGGATTACAAATCCTGCCCCAAACCCTTGTTGAGCCTAGAGCAGCCCTCGTAAACTGAGCGATAGAGCGTATCTGTGTCGGCAGCGGTGTCGTGTGCCGATGTCGATGAATGAAGAGTGTGGCAAAGCATGCAGGTCGCAACCAAACCTGAGGAACGGGCATCCTCATCCGGTATCGATACTCTTGATGAGCAGATTCTTGCAGAATTGCAGAACAACGGCCGGCTGACGATGAAAGCGCTGGCCGAACGGGTGGGACTTTCCAGCCCGGCGATGATCGAGCGGGTGCGGCGGCTGGAAGAGCGGGGCGTGCTGGCGGGATACCGCGCAGTGGTCGATCCGGCGGCGATCGGCCGACCGCTGACGGCCCTGATCTCGATTGGTGTGGAGTGGCGACACCATGAAGCCCTGTTGAACCGCCTGCGATCCGAGCCCGCCGTGGCATCGTGCTACCGGACGACGGGTGAGTATCCGTTTGTGGCGCAGGTCCATGTGTCTTCGACCGACGAACTCGAAGCGCTGATTGATGAACTCTCGGACGCTGGGGCGCGATGCTCGACGAGCATTGTGCTCTCGACACCGGTTGAGGGCGCACCGCTGGTGCCGCCCGAGGGATCGGTGAGCCAGCGCACCCGGCTGACGCGCCGGAAGCGACGGCCAGCGGCGGTGCGCTCGGACGAGGTGCGACTGGATGTAACGCCGCGAAAGCGTGGACGCCGCCGAGTGGTGGCTGATGGGGTGATGGGGGAAGAGTAGCCGATATTCCGCCCACAATAACCTGCCGGGAACAGAAGAGCGGTACGCGAGGATCAATCCTCGCGCACCGCTTTCGTTTTCGACGGTTGGACCGAGTGGGAGCTAACCGCTCGGGTCGATGATTTCGTCATCCGGAACGCCGGTCTCATCGGGTGGCGGATTATCCGGCTGATTGGCCGGTGGATCGGTCGCACTCGGGGGATTGTCGGGCTGGTTGTTGACCGGCTCGATGACGCCGGAGGACCCGGTTTCGCCGGTCGACTGATCGGACGATGTCTCTTCTTCGGGAACGTAGACCCCGCCGACGCCGACCGCAGAGGCATAGCGGGAAATGCGTTCGATGGCATTGCCCGACCAGCGCGTGTTGCCGGAGCGAGTGGCCGCGACTGCCTTGTCGAGTTCCGAGCGTTCGCGCTCGCCGAGATCGGTGCAGGCCCGGTCCGGTCCCTGGCCGCGAACGAGCCATTCCTCGGTGGTTTCGCCGGTGCCTGGCTTCTGGCCGGTGACGGCGCAGATCTCACCTTCGTAGGCGTCTTCCGGGACCGGGAACTCCTTCGGCATGGCATTACCATCGGGACCGGTGAGGAGGCCGCTGAAGTCTGACTTATGAACTTCGTACATCATGTTCTGCCAGATCGGGCCGGCTGCCTGGATGCCGTCGATGGCTTCGAGGCCGGTGTTGGGCGCGCCACCAGAGACACCAACCCAGACGCCGATGGCGACATCTGTGGTGTAGCCCATGGTCCAGAGGTCTTTCCACTCGTCGGTGGTACCGGACTTGGCGGCGACCGGGCGTCCGAGCTGGCTCTGGGTGGTGCCAAACCGGTTGTCCGAGCCGAAAACCATCGAGCGGGCTTCGTTGTCGGTCAGGATCGAGGTCACCTGATAGGCGTTGCCGGCCGGAATTGCCTGGTTCGAGTCCTCGGCGATCTGCTCGCTGTCGAGGTTGTACAACTCGTTGCCCTGGCTGTCCTTGATGCTGATGATGGGATGGGGGGCGACGTGCTTGCCGTTGTTGGCCAGGGTGGCGTAGGCGTTGGTGTGTTCCAGCAGTTGGACTTCGGCACCACCAAGGCCGATCGAGAGGCCGTAGAACCCGGCGTCCTGCTCGAGACTGTCGACGAGGCCCATCTCGCGGGTGCCGTCCATCACCTGCTGGACGCCGACGAACTCGGTGGCCTTGACGGCCGGGATGTTGAACGAGTTGGCAAGGGCCTCCCGAACGGTGACAGCACCATAGAAGCTCCCTGAATAGTTCTGCGGCTCGTAGGGTTCATCCTGGCCGATGACGTCCCACTGAGTGGGGATGTCCATCAGCACGGTACCGGGATTCCAGCCCTGCTCGAAGGCCAGGGCATAGACCAGAGGTTTCATCGACGAGCCGGGCTGGATCTGGGCGGTCGCGTAGTTGACCTCGCCGTTGATGAGGGCGTTGTTGAAATCGGCAGACCCGACCATGGCCAGGACTTCACCGCTCCAGGGGACCATGACGACCATGGCGCCATTGTTGCGGCCGAACTCATTCATGTCCTGGACGCCAGCAGCGACGATCTCTTCGGCGCGGGCCTGAAGATTGAGGTCGATGCTGGTGGTGATTTCGAGTCCGCCGTAGAGCGCATCGATCCCGTAGTGCTCGATGATGTACTGGCGGACGTATTCGGTGAAGTGGGGGGCGGCACTGACGCGGCCAGAGCGGATTTCGGTGTCGGTGCGCAGGGTCAGTGGCTCGGCATAGGCGGCCTCGGCTTCGGCGCGTGAGATGTAGTCGTATTTGACCATCTGGTCGAGCACGTACTTCTGGCGGACCTTGGCCTGGTCGGGATAGTCCTGATAGTAGGACGGGGACTGGGGGAGCCCGGCGAGATAGGCGGCCTCGGCCAGCGTCAACTCGTTGGCGTGCTTGTTGAAGATGGTGTTGGCAGCCGCTTCGACGCCGTAAGCGCGATGACCGTAGTAGATCTGGTTGACATACATGGTGAAGATATCGGTCTTGGAGTATTCCTGCGCGAGGGCGTAGGCGGCGAGAGCCTCACGGAACTTTCGCGTATAGGAGATATCCATCGCATTGATCTTCTCAGGGAAGACGGCGCGAACAAGCTGCTGGGTGATGGTGGAACCGCCGGAACTTCCCGCACCGGAGACATTGATGAATGCGCCGCGGACGATGGCGACGGGCTCGACACCCTCGTTGGTCCAGAAGGTCGCGTCTTCGGCGGCGACGGTGGCGTTGACGAAATCTTCGGGCATCTCCTCCATGGAGATGTAGGTGCGCCAGCCGGCATTGGAGGCCGGGTTGTCGATTTCCTGAAGGAGCACGCCGTT
>JAEZJB010000159.1 GCA_023415845.1 Chloroflexota bacterium
GCGGGATTCTGGCGTTCCGATGCGTACGATAGGTGGGCGACCGAAGCTGTACGAGTAGCCCAGCGCTCGTCTACTCGTACCGCTGTCGTCGACCATTGATGCCGTGCGTCGGCATCTTGACCATTCCGCTCGGATGGTCAGCTGGAGTTCCGCACAAAGTCGCATGAATTCGCACGAATTATTACCCGAAAAAGCCCATGGAATCGTGGATTTCGGAATTAATGAATTAGTGAATTAATGCGGACGCACCTCGGCAACGATGGTGAGATCTCGCTCTCACGAGCGGCCCAGCAGCGCCAGCAACTCATCAACCAGTCTGCCCGCCGCGTCTTCGCGACTGGTGGTCCGTGCCGCGGTTCCCATCTTCGCCAGGCGTTCCCGGTCACCGAGCAGGTCCAGGATCGTGTCTCCGAGTCGGCTGGCATCGGTCTCGGATTGCTCGAGCACCACCGAGGCGCCCACTGCCGAAAGAACTTTCGCATTCTTCCGCTGTTCGTCACCCCAGGTTCCCGGCAACGGCATCAGCACCGAAGGCAGCCCCAGGTATCCCAGTTCACTCACGGTACCGGCTCCGGCTCGACCCACGACGAGGTCAGCCATCGCGAAGACGTCCGGCAATTCGTCGCCCACGAACTCCTGCACCACATACCGTTCTCGCAGGGCAGAGGGAAGCGTTTCTCGCAGGCGGGTCAATCGGGCGAAGTCATCATTCGCTCGTGCTGGCCCAACTTGGTGGACGATCTGAGTGGATTCCAGCAGTCGGTTGAGGTTCGGTTCGATCCGCTGGTTGAGTGGCGACGCCCCAAGCGCCCCGCCGGTGATGTACAGCACCGGGAGGGTGTCCTTGAATCCGGCCCAGGCAAGCCCGCGCGCCCGGTCACCGGACTTGAGGGACGCCCGCACCGGATTACCGGTCACCACCACCCGCGAGTGCCGCTGCCTCGCCAGTTCACCCGTCTGCTCGAATCCCACGGCAAACGTTTCGGCGAAACGCGATGCCGTTTTGTTCGCTATGCCGATCTGGGCAGTTTGCTCGTGAGTCAGGATCGGCGCTCGTCGTGAAAGGCGTACCTTCGCCAGTGCCGCATGCCCGACGACTGTAGGCACGCTCACCGAGCCACCGGTGCTGTAGATCACGTCCGGCCGAAACCGTCGCACCTGCAGGCCACCCTGCACCGTCCCAATCGGGACACGTACGGCGTCGACCAGTGTCTCCACTGCGATGTAGCGCCGCAGCTTTCCGGTCTGGATCGCAATGAATTCGATGCCCTGCGCGTCGGCTATCTCCCGCTCGACGCCCTTGTGACCTCCGACCCAGAGCGCATCGACCGGCATGCCGCGTCGTCGCAGCTCCTCGATCACCGCCACCGCTGGTAGCACGTGTCCACCCGTGCCTCCGCCAGCAATGAGTAGTCGAAGTTGGGTTCTACCTGTTGTCACACTGGGCTCCATGATGAAGGTCCGAGGTTACATTCGACTTGGCAGTATAGCCGTCGTGCTACCATGCCGGGCGTGAAGGAGGAAGACGTGGATCCACGTCAGCACGACCATCAGCAGAGAACTTCTGGTCAGGCATTGGGCATGGTCCTTCTCGTTTCGGGCACATTGGCCCTGCTCACCGTAGCCACCGACCAGGCAACCAAGGCGCTGATGACTCGATGGATCGGACCGTCCTCTTCGGACCACCGGTACGATCTTCTGGGTACCGTTCTTGGTTTCGAATTCGTCCGCAACACTGGTGTCGCCTTCGGCCTCCTGCAGGGACGCCAGTGGCTCGTTTCCATTCTCGCCATTGTGGTGCTCGCTGGATTCCTCCTGGCGTTCTGGCGTGAACTTCCCTCCCATCGGCTCTTGCAGGTCGGAGTGGGACTCATCGTTGGAGGCTCCGTCGGCAATCTGGTCGATCGCTTCCGCCTCGGCTATGTCGTCGATTTCATTGCCGTCGGGGAGTTTCCCCGTTTCAACATTGCAGATTCGGCCATTACGGTCGGCCTCGTCTTCCTCTGTGCGTTTCTGGTGTTCGAACCTGGACACCATGAAGAGCCCGACCGATCAGTGAACAGGATGTCCCCGGAATGATGCGCAGCGATGAGCAAACCGAACCCGTCTACGAGGTGGTCGAACTCCATCCGCTCAAGGAGGAGAAGGGAACCCGGCTCGATCGGTTTATCTCCGATTCATTGACCGATCTCAGCCGCACCTATCTCCAGACCCTCATCGACGATGGGCTCGTCCAGGTCGACGGTGTGCCCCGCCGCGCCGCATTCAAGGTCACTCCGGGCCAGCGCATCAGTGTCGCCATTCCCGAAACGTCCGAAATCGACATTCTGCCCGAGGACATCCCCCTCAACATCATCTATGAAGACGATGACGTCATCGTCCTCGACAAGGAACCCGGCATGGTGGTGCACCCGGCCCCCGGCCATCCTGGCGGCACGCTCGTCAATGGTCTGCTCCACCACTCTCCCGACATCTCCATCGCCGGCTCGACTCGACCTGGTATCGTCCATCGCCTCGACAAGGACACCTCGGGAGTGATGATCGTCGCCAAGACGGATCGATCTCAGGGATCTCTTGTATCTCAGTGGCAGGACCGTACCGTCGACAAGCGCTACGTGGCCCTCGTCGTGGGTGTCATTGAGGAAGACGAAGCCACCATCGATGCCCCGATTGCTCGGGACCCCGCGAATCGCCTGCGGATGGCTGCCGTCCGTGGTGGTCGGGATGCGGTTACCCATTTCACGGTTTGCCGCCGATTCAGCAACTGCACGCTCCTCGATGTCCATATCGAGACAGGACGCACCCACCAGATCCGTGTCCATCTCGCCATGATTGGGCATCCGGTACTCGGTGACGCGCTCTACGCCAATCCCCGGTCGCGTCAGGTTGCGAGCGACCTAGGGCTGCACCGCCAGTTCCTGCACGCCAGTCGGTTGACCCTGGATCTGCTCAGTGGCGAGCGTCGGACATTTGAGTCGCCCTTGCCAGAGGATCTCCGCGTCGTGCTTGAACGACTGGAGGAGTCCAATCCGTGATCGGTCACCAGTCACAGGGCACCTCCTCTATCCGCATGGCAATCGAGCGATGGTTCGCCATCGGTCTCGAAGCGGTCGATCCCTACAACGCCACGCGTAGCGCCCTCCGCCGGGTGGACGGTGGAATTGACGTCGACGGAAAAATCGTCCCGCTCGCTTCGGATGCCACCGTCGTCGGGCTGGCGATTGGCAAGGCGGCTGCCCCCATGGCCCGCGCCCTGCAGGACGCACTCGGCGACCGGCTCGATCACCGCGTCCTGATCACGAAGGACGGACACCTCGGTGGCGCCCCGGCTGGATGGCAACTGTTTGAGGCGTCGCACCCTGTACCAGACGCGCGCGGAGTCCTGGCAACGTCTGCCGCCCTGCAGGCGTTGGCATGTCTGACCGACAAGGATCTTGTGATTGTCCTTGTTTCGGGCGGTGGTTCAGCCATCTTCGAGGCTCCCATCGAACCGCTCGAGTTGGACCATATTCGCCAGGTGACGGACCTGCTTCTCCGTGCCGGGGCACCTATCCAGGATTTGAATGCCGTCCGGAGCGAACTGAGCCAGGTGAAAGGTGGTGGCTTGCGCCGCCAGATCGGTCCGGCCACCTGCATATCGCTGATCCTCTCCGATGTGCTCGGGAACGATCCGACCGTCATCGCTTCCGGCCCCACAATCTCGCGTTCGCCGGACCCGGCTCGGGCTCTTGCCATATTGGAGTCGTACGGTCTCTTGGAACGTATCCATCCCGCTGTGAAAGAAGTGCTGCAAACCCGGAAAGCGTCGTCGTTGGCGGGCGTGACGTCCTTGAGGGATCGCTTTGTCATCGTTGGCGACAACCAGATTCTCGTTCACACCGTTGCCGCGGCGGCTCGGAAAGACGGATTCTCTGCCTCCATCGAACTCGAGGACGCTGAGGGCGAGGCGAGCACGTTGGCGTCCGAGTTCCTTGCCGTCGCGAGTGAGCAGCCAGAGTCCGTCGATGTCGTGGTCGGCGGAGGTGAAGCCACGGTCAAGGTAACCGGCGATGGTATCGGCGGTCGCAACACCGAGTTTGCACTCGCCGCGGCTCAGGAGTTGGCCGAAAGCTCACGAGACTGGGTTGTCGCAAGCCTCGCCTCCGATGGCCAGGACGGAGCCAACCAGGCTGCTGGTGCCATCGTCGACCGCTGGACTACCCAGCGCGGTGATCTCGTGGGGCTCTCCGCGATGCAGGCACTGCGCGCCAACGACAGCGGGACCTACCTCGGAGAGCTTGACGAACTTGTCGTGACCGGCCCAACTGGCACCAACGTCAACGATGTCTACATCGCCGTCCGAAACACTGATCGAACGCGAACCATCCTCGGTGAGGGAACCCAATGAACGGTGCACAGGCGCTGGTAAGGTCATTGCTCCAGCTCGGAGTCGAGCACGTCTTTGGTCTGCCCGGCGACACCGGCATGACGCTTTACGACGCGCTCTACGATGAACCTCGCATCACCCACATCATGGCCCGTGACGAACGCTCGGCGTCGTTCATGGCCGACGTCTATGCCCGGTTCAGCGGCCGGCTCGGCGTCTGCGAGGGCCCGAGTGGTGGGGGTGCGCTCTACATCGTGCCGGGTGTCGCCGAGGCCCAGGGATCAGCGATCCCGCTGCTCTGCCTCACGACCGACACACCGGTCAAGGAGGAGCATCGAGGGGTCCTTACCGAACTCGACCAGGTCGGACTCTTCACCGCGATTACCAAGTGGAGTGAGCGCGTCAATCGGGCCGTCGGCATGGAAGACGCCGTCTTTCGTGCTGCTCGCCTCGCCACCAGTGAGCGTCCGGGAGCCGTTCATCTGTCGCTTCCCGCCGATGTCCTCGACGACGACGCGGGCACCTTCGCCCGCCAGAACGTCGAGTGGGGAGCCTCGGCGCCTGCCGCACGACTTCGCGCGCCGGCCGACGAGGTCGAACGCGCTGCCAGGCTGCTTGCCCAGGCCAGTCGGCCGGTCATCGTCGCCGGTGGCGGCGTCATCACGAGTCGCGCCTGGAACGAACTCACCGCCCTCGCCGAGGCGACTGGCATCCCGGTCGCGACGAGCATCAACGGGAAGGGGTCGATCGCCGAGACCAGCGAGTGTTCAATCGGTGTGGTCGGCAATAACGGTGCTCGATCCTATGCCAATGCCTGGGTCGCCGACGCCGATCTCATCTTCTACATCGGCACCCGCACCGATTCGACGACCACTGTTGGCTGGACCTTGCCTCCAAAGCAGAATCCTCCGGCCACCATTCACCTGGATATCTCGGCCCGCGAGATCGGCAATAACTACGCCAGCAGTGCCTTCCTGCTCGGAGACGCCCGAGCAACGTTGGTCGACCTCCTGGACGCGATCGACAACCCTGCCCAGCTTCGTCAGCGGAACGCCGACCGCCTGGCCCGTCTCGCCCTCAAACGAGACGCCTATTTCTCGAGTGTGGCCACCATTGCCGCCAGTGATAACCAGCCAATCAAGCCGCAGCGGCTCATTGCTACCCTCCGTGCCTTGCTCGACGACGAGGCTGTCATCGTCGCGGACCCCGGCACGCCCACACCATACCTCGCTGCGCAATACTTGCTCAATCGCCCGGGACGTACCACAGCCATCCCGCGCGCCCATGGCGCGCTTGGCTACGCCATTCCCGGTGTCGTTGGTGCCCATTATGCGAACACCGGGGGCAGGGTTGTCGGGATGCTCGGCGATGGCTCCTACGGCATGTCGGTTGGCGAATTGGAGACGATCAGCCGCCTGGATCTGCCGGTCGTCATCATCCAGTGTGACAACGGCACCTATGGGTGGATCAAGGAACTCCAGCACCTCTATCACGACCGCCGCTACTTCTCGGTCGATTTCAATCGCATCGACTACAAGTCGATCGCTGAGGGGTTCGGCCTCCGCGGATATCACGTGGAAGATCCGGCCGATCTTCAGCACACCCTACAGGAAGCACTCGCTTGTGGCCGACCGGCGTTCGTCAATGTCGTGACCGAACCGCAAATGTCCGAGACACCACCCGTCGCCACCTGGGAGCGAACGGTAGCGACCCAGACGCTGTCGGCAGCTGGAGGCGAAGCATGAGCAAGCTCATCCTGGACGTCGATACCGGCGTCGATGACGCGGTCGCCATTGCCCTTGCAACGACACTGGATTTCGACCTCATCGGGGTCACGACCGTCGCTGGCAATGTGCCGGTGGAAACCGCCACGCGAAATACGCTTGATGTCCTGGCCTGGCTTGGCCGGAGCGATGTGGAAGTCCACCGTGGTGCCAGTCGCCCACTGGTCGCTTCCTATCTGGATGCGACCCATGTCCACGGCGGCAATGGCTTGGGCGGCGTGGAATTGCCCCTGTCCGCCGCCCAGGAGAGATCACTGGCTGGCCCCGCCTTCATCATCGAGTCGGCGTTTGCCTACGGAGATGACCTCACGATCGTCACCCTCGGGCCTCTCACGAATCTCGCTATCGCAATCAACGTTCGCCCCGAGATCGTCGAACGCATCTGCAAGCTCGTGGTTATGGGTGGCGCCTACTACACAGGCGGCAATGTGACTCCCCACGCGGAGTTCAACTTCTACGTCGACCCGCATGCTGCCGATCAGGTCCTGTCCGCTCCCTGGCGAGACCTCACCTTGGTCGGTCTCGATGTCACGCATCAGACAGTATTTCCTCGGGCGACCTGGGACCGGATGAGCCGAGATGCTCATCCCGGCGCGTCACTCGTTCACGCCGTTATGGAACGGACCTT
>JAEZJB010000161.1 GCA_023415845.1 Chloroflexota bacterium
GGCGGCAGCTACCTGTTCATGCTGCATCGGTTGAGCGGGTACGAGAATCTTGTGCGATGGTCGTTCGACTGGAACGAAGTGATTCCGAATATCGCCTCGGCCTATGAAGTCAACGAAGACAGTTCTCAGTACACTTTCCAGCTTCGCCCCGGCATGAAGTGGTCGGACGGCGCACCGTTCACCGCCGATGACGTGGTCTTCTATGCCACTGATGTCGCAGGTAATCCCGACACGGGAATCGCACCGGTCAACACGGGCAACCCCTTCACGGTCGAGAAGATCGATGATTATTCCTTCACGATCTCGCTCGAACGGCCCGACGGGCTCTTCCTGAAGAACATGTCGACCCAGAGTGGTGAGGCCTGGAACATCTATCCGAAGCACTACCTCAGCCAGTTCCACGCGACCTACAACACCGAGAATCTCGAAGACCTTGTGTTGGAGAACGGAGCCGATGACTGGGGTCACCTTTTCCGGATGAAGGGTGGCGTCATCTCTGGTACCCCCTACAACGCGCTCTGGCAGAATCCTGAACTCCCCCGTTTGCACGTCTGGAAGATCGTCGAGCCCTACGGTGAGGGAACGCGGGTCACCATGGACCGCAACCCCTACTACTTCAAGGTCGATCCTGAGGGCAATCAACTGCCCTACATCGACGGCCTCAACTTCGAGGAAATCCAGGACGCCGAGGTGCTGTTGCTGAAAGCCACGGCCGGCGAGATGGACATGCTCCAGCGCAGCGTCTGCACCATTGCCAACAAGCCGATCCTGGCCGAATCACGCGAGTCAGCTGGGTACAACTTCTTCGATGCCGTGCCCTCGATCATGAACACCAACTGCTACAAGCTCAACATGACCCACAAGAATCCGGCAATCCGGGAAGTCTTCTCCAACAAGGATTTCCGCATCGGGTTGTCCTACGCCATCAACCGCCAGGAAATCATCGACACCATTTACGTGTCGCAGGGTGAGCCGTGGCAGGCAGGTCCGTTGGCCGACAGCGTCTATTACAACGAGGCATTGGCCAAGCAGTACACCGAATACGACGTCGATCTCGCCAATGAACACCTCGACAAGGTGATTCCGGAGCGGGATGGCGACGGCTGGCGCTTGCGGCCGGACGGCGAGCGGCTGTCGTTCGTGGTGGAAGTCAATGGCGCCGAATTTGTCGAAATGCCGGACACCGCCAACCTCGTGGTCAATTACTGGCGTGAAGTCGGCGTCGATGCGCAGATGAAGGTGGTCGATCGCGCGCTGTTCGACCAGCATGTCAACGCCAACGACGACGATTGCCACGTCTGGCCCGGTGGTAGTGGTGCCCAGGATGCTCTCCTTAACCCCTACAACTACATGCCCATGCCGGGTCTTTCATTCGGCAAGCCTTGGTGGAACTGGTGGAAGCAGCCAGCAGAACCTCTGACGACGCCGGAAGAGCCGCCCGAAGCGATCAAGCAGCAGTTCGCGCTCTATGACGAACTGACTGCCACCGCCGACCCCGATGAGCACACCCGACTGCTGGGAGAGATCCTCGCCATCGCGCAGGAGAACTTCTGGGTGATCGGTATTGGCACGCCAGCGGTGGTCTACGGCATCCGCAAGAACAACCTCAAAAATGTCCCGGATTCCATGTGGGAAGCGGCCGTCTACCCGACGCCTGGCCCCTCCAATCCGGCCCAGTACTTCTTCGAGAACTAGGTACCGCTAGCCCGGTTCATGGGAGTGTGGATCAGTCTCGAACTGATCCACACTCCCGGCCGATCTGCAGCCTGAGCATCCGGCTTCCGGTTGCCTGCCGATCACCCTGACTCGTGGAGCCTGACCGGGTTTCGGGAGAGGACGAGGGGACATGGTCCGTTTCATTCTGTATCGACTGCTGCTAATGATCCCCACGTTGTTCCTGATCTCCGTGGTGTCGTTCATCATCATCCAGCTGCCGCCTGGCGACTATCTCAATACCCTCGTGTCGCAGATGCAGGCTCGGGGTGAATCAGTCGACTCGGAGGCGATTCGCGCCCTCGAGCGCCAATATGGGGTAGGCAAGCCACTCTGGGAGCAATACGTCATCTGGATGCAGAACATCCTCTTTCATGGCGACTTTGGGGATTCCTTCGAATACAACCGGCCAGTGACCGACATGATCGGCAGCCGGTTGGGGTGGACAATCGCGATTTCGGTTGGGTCCCTCATCGTGACGTGGATCGTGGCCTTCCCGCTGGGCATCTACTCTGCGGTACGCAAATACACCGCCGGTGACTATGTCCTGACCTTCCTCAGCTTTCTCGGACTCGCCATCCCCGAGTTTTTGCTCGCCCTCGTGCTGCTCTATATCTCCAGCGAATATCTCGGTCTCAGTGTGGGCGGCCTCTTCTCGCCGGAATATGTGGATGCTGCGTGGAGCCTGGCCAAGGTGGGAGACCTTTTGGCCCACCTCTGGATTCCCATCGTTATCGTCGGCGTCGCCTCGACTGCCGGACTCGTGCGCACGATGCGGGCCAATCTCCTGGATGAGCTGAATCAACCCTACGTGGTGACGGCCCGGGCCAAGGGCTTGCCCGAGGGAAGACTCATCGTCAAGTACCCGGTCCGCATGTCACTCAGCCCGTTCATCAGCACATTGGGCTGGACCCTCCCAGCCATCATTTCTGGTGAGGCAATCGTGGCCATCGTGCTGAACCTGCCGACCCTGGGCCCACTTCTTCTCCGGTCCCTCCAGTCACAGGATATGTACCTCGCCGGCGGCATCATCCTCATCATCAGCGTGCTCACCGTGCTTGGCACCCTGATCTCCGATGTCCTTCTGGCCCTGAGTGATCCCCGGATCAGGCACAGCTAACATCGCCATCGTGTTTCGCCGAGTGATTTGACGATAGGGAGCAGCCTCTTCCCATGTCCAGCCAGGCCGAGTTCCAGCAAGTAGATCTTCATGCCGATCCGCCTCCACCAGAGCCAGACCTGCCGGGTGAGGGGACCGAGCCTGAGTCGACGGTATTCGTGGCGTCCCAATGGCGCCTCATGTGGTGGAAGTTCAAGCGTCACAAGCTGGCGATGATTGGTGGCGTTATCGTCATCCTGCTCTACCTGGTGGCCATTTTTGCCGAGTTCCTCGCTCCTGCCGATCCGAACAAGGTGGCCTCGTCCTATACCTATGCACCTCCCCAGCGGCTGCACATTGTGCATCAGGGCGACGACGGTTGGGAGTGGGGACTCTATGTCTTTGGCCTGACATCCGAAATCGACCAGGAGACGATGGCCAAGACGTTTACTATCGACGAGGAGAACCGGATTCCGGTGCGCCTCTTTGCTGAGGGACCGGAGTACAAGCTCTTCGGGCTCATTCCCACCAATCGTCATCTCATCGGGCCAAAGGATCCATCCGAGCCGATGTATCTGATGGGCGCCGACCGGCTGGGTCAGGACCTGTTGAGCCGGATCATCTTTGGCACACGCATTTCCATGTCGATCGGGCTCGTGGGTGTGCTGATCAGTCTGGTGCTGGGTATCTTCCTCGGTGGCATCTCAGGGTTCTATGGCGGTGCGACTGACACCATCATCCAGCGCATTATCGAGTTCATCCGCTCGCTGCCGACGATCCCCCTGTGGATGGGCCTGGCAGCCGCCTTGCCACTCACCTGGTCACCCTTGCGTGTCTATTTCGGCATCACCCTCATCCTGTCCGTCATCGGTTGGACCGGGTTGGCCCGGGTGGTACGGGGACGCTTCCTCTCGCTAAGGGAGGAGGAGTTCATCACCGCCGCCAAGCTCGACGGCGTCGGACAATCCCGCATCATCCTGCGCCACATGGTTCCGTCGTTCTCCAGCCATATCATTGCCTCACTGACGCTCGCTATTCCGGCCACCATCCTGGCTGAGACCTCGCTTAGCTTCCTTGGTATTGGGCTGCGTTCACCGATCAACAGTTGGGGCGTGCTCATGCAGGAGGCCCAGAACATCCGGGCGATCGCCACGGCCCCCTGGCTGTTGCTGCCAGGACTGTTCGTGATCGTGGCCGTGTTGTCGTTCAATTTCCTGGGTGACGGTTTGCGCGATGCGGCGGATCCCTATGCACACTGATCGGAGGAGCCAGATGCCTGCCCTGGCACCCGGCAGCCCGCTGCTGGAAATTCGTGACCTCAAGACCTGGTTTCACCTCGACGAAGGAACGATTCGTGCCCTGAACGGTGCAACCTTCGATGTGCAACGTGGCAAGACGCTCTGCATCGTCGGCGAGAGCGGATGTGGCAAGAGCATGACTGCCCGATCGATCCTGCAGATCGTCCAGTCGCCAGGCAAGGTGGTGGGTGGTGAGATGCTCTTCCATCGGCCCGACGGCAAGGGGGGAACCAGCACGGTCGACCTGGCGAAGTTGGATCCGAAAGGCAGGACGATCCGGTCGATTCGGGGCAAGGAGATCGCCATGATCTTCCAGGAACCCATGACATCGCTCAGCCCGGTCTACACGATTGGCAACCAGATCGCCGAGAACGTCTTGCTGCACTCTGACATGAGCAAGTCGGAAGCCCGGCTCCACACCATCGAGATGCTGAAAAAGGTTGGCATCCCGCGAGCCGAGGCCCGGTTCGATGCCTATCCCTTCCAGTTGAGCGGTGGGTTGCGCCAGCGGGCGATGATCGCCATGGCTCTCGCCAACAATCCTGACCTGCTGATCGCCGATGAACCGACCACTGCCCTGGACGTGACAACCCAGGCGCAGATTCTCGAACTTATGCAGGACCTGCAGCACGAATACGGCATGGCGATGATCTTCATCACCCATGACCTGGGCGTGGTGGCCGAGATCGCCGATGAAGTGGCGGTGATGTATCTCGGCACCGTGGTGGAACGCGGCAGCGTGGACCAGATTTTCCACGAACCGCGCCATCCGTACACGCGGGCGCTGCTCCGCTCAATCCCACGCCTTGGCCAGTCCAACCGCGGTCCGCTCGACTCAATTCGTGGCATGGTGCCTGATCCCTATCACCGCCCGAACGGCTGCCCGTTCCATACCCGGTGCGATTCCGCCATGCCGGGAGTCTGCAATCGCATCGATCCGCCGACCATCTCGCTGGGGGAGCGGCGGGATGTTCGGTGCCTGCTCTACGAATCCGACTATCGCTCGACTCCAGAGTCGCAACGCATTCACGCAGTTGTTGATCCAGTTGCCGAGGCCCAGGGAGCGCTGCATGGCTCAGCAGGTTGACCTTTCTCCTCCTGCCCTGCCGCTGGTGGACGTGAAGAACCTCAAGGTGCACTTCCCCATCGGCCAGGGAATGTTCAGGCGCTCGACCACTACCCTCAAGGCGGTCGATGGTGTGTCGTTTTCGATTCTGGAGGGCGAAACCCTTGGACTCGTAGGCGAGAGCGGCTGCGGCAAGACCACTACCGGCCGATGCATCGTGCGTGCCCTCGAACCAACTTCGGGCGCGATTGACTACCGGCTCGCCAACGGCTCGTCGGTCGATCTTGCGTCCATGAGCGAGCGGGACCTGCGCCCATACCGCAAGGAAATCCGGATCGTGTTCCAGGATCCGTTCTCTTCGCTCAACCCACGCATGACCGTCATGCAGACGGTTGGCGAACCGCTCAAGGCGTTCAAGGTGGGCACGCCCAGGGATCGCGACGAGCGGATCGCCGATCTTCTGAAGCGGGTGGGGTTGCGGCCGGAATACATGCGCCGCTATCCACACGCGTTCTCTGGCGGCGAACGCCAACGGATCAGCATCGCCCGGGCACTGGCGCTGGATCCGCGCCTGGTAGTGCTGGACGAGGCGGTATCGGCGCTGGATGTTTCGGTGCGCGCCCAGATCCTCAACCTGTTGCAGTCCCTGCAGCAGGATATGAACCTGACGTATCTCTTCATTTCTCATGACCTGAGTGTGATCGAGCATATCTGCGATCGGGTGGCCGTGATGTATGTGGGGCAGCTCATCGAACTGTCCCCAACTCGTGAACTCTTCGCTCGGCCCTTGCACCCCTATACCGAGTCACTGATGTCGGCGGTGCCAGTGCCAGATCCACGCCTGCGTAACAGGCGACAGCGAATCAAGTTGGAGGGAGAGGTAGCCGATCCGGTCAATCCTCCGGCGGGGTGTTATTTCCATCCCCGGTGTCGCTATGCCCAGGAACGATGCAGGACGGAAGCGCCACTATTGCGCGAGATAGTGCCGGGTCGGCTGGCGGCATGTCACTTTGCGGAAGAACTCAACCTGATGGGCGTTGAATCGTTGGGGGCCTCGGGAGTATCGTCAGCGGCGAGGTGATGCAGAGAGCCACCACGATGGAGCGATAGAGGGGACGATGGCATCGAACGGTAAACGGGCTGGAGCCGCGGTGCCGAAGCGTCCCACCCTGCAGGACGTAGCGCAGGCGGCAGGCGTATCGGTGATGACAGTGTCGCGGGCGTTGCGCGGAAGCCCGCGGGTAACCGATGAGACCCGGGCTCGGATTGCGATCGAGGCCGAGCGCATTGGTTACCGTCCCAGTCTGTCGGCCCGGTCATTGCGCACCGGGCAAAGCAACCTGATCAGCATTGTCTCGCCCAACATCATGGTGCCGTTGCACGTGGAAATCATGCAGGGCGCGCGGGAGGCCGCCGCCCAGCACGGGTATCGCCTGCTGTTGCAGATGGATTCGCAGCCCGACGAATGGGGGCAGGCGTTTCCCGCCGATGGTGAACTGGTGATGGGGGAGACCATCAAGATTCACCGCGACATCAGCATCAGTCGCACCGTGAGCCTGGTGGAGTCGACCAGCGATCAGGTGGACCTGTGTGGCACCAACCTGCCTGGAATCACGCGAGACGCCTTCGTGTACCTGCATGCGGTCGGGTATCGCCGGATCGGGTTTCTCCAGTCGGTGAACAACTCGCCGCTCCGTGGCTGGCTGGAAGCCCGCGATCAACTGGGACTTGAGCCGGATGCTGCCCTGATTGCCGAAGTAGAAGGTGGAAGCCAGGCAATTCGGGATGGCGTGCGCCGCTTGTTGTCGGTCACGCCAGCCCTCGATGCGCTGGTGGTGGTGCATACCTATGGAACGCCAATCGTGCTGCAGGAACTGGTTCGGCAGGGACTGACGATTGGCCAGGATATTGGATTCATCGGTTCGGAAGTGACACACAATAACTGGGGCAGTGTGGTTCAACCTGGGCTGTCGATGATTCGTATTCCCGGGTTCGCCATTGGCTGGTCAGGATGCAGCCGCCTGATCGAGCGCCTTCGTGGTGATCAGTCTCCCCGTCGCGTGATCGAGATTCCTTCCGAGCTTGTCATCCGCCAGTCCGCACCAGGACCGCGTCTCGGCACCTGACAACGGAATGCCAGCGCTCCCCGCTATGGGAATGCGATACCGAGCTTGATCGACTCGGCGGGGCGCTCGTCGATGGCGCGGTAGGCCTCGGCGCTTTCCGCGAAGGGCACGATCGGATCGAGGATACCGTCAACCCGGATGCGGCCCGAGGCGAGCCAGTCGATGGCGAGACGAACCATGCGGCCGAGGTCCCAGCCCGGGGCGTCGCGCATGGGAAGTGACTCCGCACGGACCGAGATGAGTTCGAGCCGGTTGATGTGGAATTCCTCGCCCAGCAGCAGCCCGGTGGCTTCCTTGCCATAGAACGAGACCATGCCAATCCGGCCCCCGAAGCGGGTGGCACGGATCGCCTGGTGAAGGGCGGCAGTATTGCCTGAGGTCTCCAGCGCGACATCGACCCCCAGCTGGCGGGACTGGGTGGGCATGTCCCGGTAGCCACCGATCACCGGCACTGGGGTGCGCGGTGTTTCGGCGGCGAGCGGGCCAAGCAGCTCGCGGATCGCGAGGGCCGGGTCGTTGCCGACGGAGGCCGGGTCGATGACATGGTCGCAGCCCAGGGAGAGCGCGATCTGGCGCCGGCGCGGAAGCGGGTCGACTCCGATCACCTTGTCGGCTCCGGCGAGCTTCGCCAGTTGCAGGCTGACCAACCCAATGGCCCCGAGTCCGAAGACGGCCACCACATCACCAAGCCGGATGTTGACATCGCGGATGGCCAGCGCCATCACCACAGGGTCGAGGCAGACGGCGGCTTCAGGCGAAAGTCCCGGTGGCAGGTGGTCGGCGTGGGTTTGGTCGACCGTCTGGGTTTCGCGGATCGGGAAGTGCCCGAACACGCGGTCCCCAACCTGGAAGCGGGTCACCTCCGGTCCCGTCTCGATCACCGTGCCGACGGCCATGTTGCCCAACCGCTTCGGAAAACTCGCCAGCACCGTGGACGGATCTCTCGGAATCACTGCCCCCCAGGCGGGGTCGTAGGGGCGGCTTGCCACCGGATCGTTGCGGTAACCCACCAGTTCGGTGCCGTGCTTGGGCGAGGCAAGTTCGGTGCGAATCCGGATCTCCGTCGGACCGAGGTCCGGTTCGGCATATGCCCGCAACTCAGGCGTGCGGGGGGCGGTAGCGACGAGTTCGCGAGGCATGACCGGTGATCCTTTCGGGACGAAGGGCACTGATGAGCGGGATTGTCGCATTGGGATCGCAGCGTTGAAAGGAAGGCCCATGTTCACCGTCGTCGTCACCTGGATAAGGGGATTTCCGGGCCTCGCAACAGGCGTGCTATGCGACCGTTGCGCTGACGAGTTCGGCCCGAACGACGTCGCGCGAAAGGTATACCTCGCCATCGAAGGTCCCCCCGCAGGTGATCAGCGTCAGGGCCGGATAGTCGGTGTGACCAACCAGGTCCGGGCCACGCAACTCCTTCAGGGAGAGCGTTTCGATATCGACTTGGCGAACGCTGGTGACCGCGTAGGTGAAGACGGTGCCACCCTTGCCGGTGATGTCGATCAGGCTGCCTTCGTCGACCTTGGCAAGGTCATGAAAGACGGCCTCTCCCACATCCCAGTAGTCGAGGTGGCCTGCCGCCACGCAGTTGCCAATCGCACCAGCCCGGGCGGTCGCCTCGTACCAGGAAACGACCCACGGGCCGGTCGGGTCGAGCATCTGGCCGTCGACGATCTGCTGGCGCTCGATTTCGGCGTCCACATCGGCGTCAGGAATGCGGATGGCGACTGGAACCTGGCCCGCGTCGGCGGCGGGATTGATGCCCAGTGGGCCACCCTGACGGCCATCTTCACCCCAGGTCGGGAGCGCGAAGCCGGAATTGGCCACGGCCCGCGCGGTGGGGATGAGGGTGGTTCCGGTGGCCACTGCCGCGGCGATCAGCTGTCGTCTAGTCCATCGGGGCATGACGGGAATCCTGTTC
>JAEZJB010000218.1 GCA_023415845.1 Chloroflexota bacterium
GAGAGGATAAAGAGCCGGTCCCCATCCAATCCGAACCAGATCTCGGTTTCGCGTGGCAATCCAGAGACCCGTCCTGTGGTTTCGAGATATCCCAACCTGGTTTGCGGATCGACATCCAGGGTCATGAAGTCTTCCTCCGGATACTTTTCCGCTCCCAAAATGCGTCGAAAAAGGCGGTCATTCTCCGCCGCCATGGCGGGATTCTGGTCGCTCGATGCGTACGAGAGATACGGGAGACTCAAACCCTCTGCAACCCGGTCTCCCCCCTGTCGTCCACCACCGAATTAGTGCACTTAATGCGGATTTAGTGCGGACCGATCAGGACTCGAAAAAGCCCATGGATTCAGCGAAATCCGATTTAATGAATTAATGAATTAGTGCGGAGCTGTTTCGCCAGATCCGGGATGATCGAGCGGGAGGGTTACCCCTCCGACGCCAGGTGCAGGCGTGTCACGGTGCGGCCACGCAAGTGGTCGGCATAGGAGACGAGTTCCTCCACCATCAGGTCGATCCGGCCTTCGATCTTCGGGTTGGCGACGCGCACCTCGTCCCGGTCGATACAACTTTCCGGCACCGCCACGTGGGTCGGCACGGATATCCCCTTCAGGCCGCGAACGCAGTTGGTCAGGGCATGCAGCACACCCATCGCCGTCATGCCCCCGTAGGCCATCAGGCCCACCGGCTTACCGGCCAGATAGGGCGGATTGTCCCGTCCCAGAAAGATCAGGAGGTCGAGCACATTCTTGATCGCGCCCGAGATGGTGCCGTGATAGGTGGGCGAGCAGATGATGATGCCATCGGCACGCCGCACCTCATCAAGCAACCACGAGAGCGTCGGCGGATAGTCTTCAAGCCGCCATTCGGTGTGAAGCAGAGGGAGGTTGAGGTCGTAGACCGTGGCGAGGCTGGTTTCGCACCCGAGCGCATCGGCACGCTGGAGGGCCTCCCGCAACGGGACGAGGCTCCACGATTTGGCGCTGGTCGTGCCGCCGATACCCAGGATGCGTACCGGTTCGCCACCGCCACGCGCCCCTGTTGCGGGAAAGGTGACGAGGCGGGAACTTGCGGACGGGTTGGGCTCTGACATGGGGTTTCTATCCTCACCCCGCCGAAGCAAGGGCGCGATGCGGGTCAGTGCACCGGGACGTTGGCACCTACCACGCCACTCGTCCCTCCCCCATCCGAGGGAAAGGTGCTGATGCCATGGTACGCCCCTCCATGCCAGCCGATCTGCAAGCCACTCCGGAAAGTGGCAGCCAAACGAGGGTGACGCACCCATGGTGATGTCACCCTACCAGAGCCACTTGAATAAAACAAGTTGTCGTTTGGTTTATTCGGGGTGCGGATGCGCCCCTGGTTCAGTCGATCGAATCCAGCCAGATCGGGTTCGACCACGCCCGTCCGCCATCGGTGCCGACAACGGTCACCCGGCACCAACCACCCCGGCGGAATGGCGCCAGCGAGACCGTTCCCCCAGTCACCGGGCCTGGCATCACTCGCTGGGACCGCGAACCTTCGCCCGACACGATGATAACCTCCGCTGGCGAGCACTCGATGGTCAGGGAGTCACCCTCGATCCGCAGATCGTGGAGGTCGGCGCCGGTGGACGAATAGTAGTGACCAGCCTTGAGCGCGGTCAGCAGCGAATCGGGGTCGAGCGCCTCGGCTTTGACCATCACCCAGCCGCCATAGGCATCGCGCTCGGCATCGCCCGGGTAGTTGAAGTGCGCATCATCGGTGGCGATGGCGTTCAGGCGGTGTCCCTTTGCGAGCAGCAGATCTGCAAAGTGCCAGCTCTCGCCCCGGTCAACCTCCACCTCGCAGCCGTGGTTGTAGACCTCGACCGTGTCGGCCAGATCGACGAGGGTGTCGGCATCGACTATCGAGGTCGAGCTCCAGAACGGATGCGCGATCGAGATGAATGCGCCGGCGGCCCGGGCTCGTTCCGCCACCTCACGTCCGGTTTCTTCTCGCCCAATCCACTCGAAGTCCGCCGGCAGGCCGTTGGCCACGATGTGCCACAGGTCCCCACACTCCATTCCCGGCCCATGAATCTCGGCCCCGAGGATGGTGGTGAAGTCCTCCATCCGCAGACCCACGGTGTCGGAAACCACCGGGTCCACTCCATCCTTCGGCAGGAAGTGATCGGTCAGCGAAACGAAGTCATAACCCTTGGCCCGGTACCCGGCCAGCGTCTCTTCCGGCGAACGCCGACCATCGGAGTTGGTGGAATGAAGGTGCAGATTTCCCCGGTAGAAACGACCGGGCTTGTCGAACGGCTGATTCCGCATTGTGCTCAATCCCTTGAATACGCGCTGGCGAATAAACAATCCAGCGGTACGGTGGCATGGAGTCACCGACTCCGCAAGAGGTTCCGGGATTGACAATGAGGCCCCAATGTCCTATGGTTAATTACATGAGTAATGAACCACTGGAGTAACGATGTGGTGACGTTCGATGATCAGAGTCCCATCTATCGGCAGATTGCCGAAGCCATCACCCGGGAGATCCTCAGTGGCACCCTCGCGGAGGAAGAACAGGTGATGTCCACCAATCAGTACGCCACGTTCTACCGCATCAATCCCGCCACGGCAGCCAGGGCCTTCCAGCACCTGGTCGACGAAGGCGTGCTCTACAAGAAACGGGGGATCGGCATGTTCGTGAGTCCTGGTGCCCGCGAGCAGCTCCGGGCTTCCCATCGCGCCCGGTTCGTCAGCGACGTGCTCGTCCCCATGCTCGACGAAGCCCGCGCCATCGGGCTCTCACTGGCCGATGTCATCGACCTGCTGCAGGCAAATGCTGACACCGAGGACA
Organism: Chloroflexota bacterium; assembly: GCA_023415845.1. Classification (GTDB taxonomy): domain Bacteria; phylum Chloroflexota; class Chloroflexia; order Thermomicrobiales; family UBA6265; genus JACCYX01. Next base: position 2,815 of record JAEZJB010000218.1, read on the forward strand.
CCGACCAATGAAGATCGACATCGCCAACGTCTCCCTTTCCTATGGTGAAACCCGCGCCCTCATCGACATGTCCGCCACGATCGACGGACCATCGATCACCGGCCTGCTTGGCCGCAACGGGTCCGGCAAATCGTCACTGCTGGCAGTCATGGCGGCGTTCCGCGCCGCCGACAGCGGCCAGGTGACCTACGATGGCCAGCCTGTCTGGGAAAATCCGGCCGTGACCAGCCAGATCGCGCTGATTCGCGAAGGCGGTGATGTCTACGACGAGGACGAAAAGCTGGACGAAATCTTTCGGTACGCTGAGTGGCTTCGTCCCAACTGGAACGCGGAACTGGCCAAGCGGCTCGTCGACGCTTTCCGCCTGCCGCCCAAAACCAAACTCTGCGACATGTCCCGTGGGCAACGATCAGCAGTCGGCGTGATCCTGGGCCTGGCCGCCCAGGCGCCCGTCACCATCTTCGACGAGACCTATCTGGGGATGGATGCCCCGTCGCGCGTGCAGTTCTACGACCTGCTGCTGCAGGAGTACATCGAGCAGCCGCGCACCTTCATCTTGTCGACCCACCTGATCGAGGAGGTCAGCCGGATTCTGGAGCAGGTGATCATCATCCACGAGGGCCGCACCCTGCTGCAGACTGCGACCGACGACCTCCTGGGCCAGGGCACAGCCGTGACCGGGCCAGTTGACAAGGTTGATGCCTTCGTCCATGGCCTGACCGTCATCGGCACCCGCGCTCTCGGGCGCATCCGTTCCGCCACAGTCTTCGGCCAGTTGACCTCCGACCAGCGCCTGCAGGCTCGCAGCCTCGACCTTGACCTGGCGCCCGTCGAACTCCAGGACCTCTTCGTGCATCTGACCGCCGACACTGGAAAGCGAGACCAGGCATGAGCGCACTGACCGCAGGCCACCAACCGGCCTGGCGTATACCTCGCCCTCCCCTTCAGGATTGGCTGTTCATCACCCTCTGTGGCTGGGGCGCCCTGCTGCTGGGTGTCGTGCTGGTCGGCAACCTGATCGATCACTGGTCGTGGATTGCCAGCCTGTTCGGCCGCGAGGTCACCGACGTCAGCGTCACCTACAGCATCTGGTCCGTCATGGCGGGAATCGCCATCTGGTATGTCGGCTTTGTCGGTGGGTACTATCTGCACAACTACCTGCCGGCATTCGTCGCCGCCGGACGCACCCGGCGGATCAGCGCAATCGAGGCCGGCATTTTCTGCGGAGTGATCAGCCTGGTGGGTGCCGTACTGGTAACGCTTGGCTACCTGTGGGAACGCGTCGTCTACGCGATCGCCGGGTGGAGCCGCGGAACACCGGATGAGACCATCCTCTACTTCAGCTTCAATGACTATGGTCGGATCCTGATCACCGAAGTACTGACCATGACGATGTGGATCGTGGGTGGCGCCTTCATTGGCAGTGCCTTCTATCGCAGCAATTTCCGCGGTGCGATCGCCATCGCCATTGCCCTCATCGCAGTCAACATCGTCGGCGGCAATAGCGGTCTTGGCGCACCCACCACCTTCTTTACCCGCCAGCTGGACCTGTCTCCTGGTCTTCCGCTCACCTTCGTCGTCACCACCGTGAGCATCGCCATTCTGGGGGTCCTCACCTGGTGGAACGTGAAGGATGTCCCGCTCCGCAACAAGTAATCACCCGTCTCCCGCCCAGGTGGCTCGAGCTGCGGGCAATCGGTAATCAGCTGCATCCTGTCACCGCCCCCTCGCCTGTGGCGGTCACGCTTCAGCTAATCGCGGCCCACTCGGGCCAACAGAAAGGGACTTCCATGTCCATCATTCGCGCCGACAACCTGACGAAACGCTATGGCAACACCCTGGCGGTCGATCATCTCTCCTTCGAGGTGAGACCTGGCATCGTCACTGGCTTTCTCGGACCCAACGGTTCGGGCAAGTCCACCACCATGCGCATGATCCTTGGGCTCGACCGGCCCACCAGCGGCACCATCACCGTCAATGGCAAGACCTACAGCGACCTGCCCGCTCCGATGCGCGAAGTCGGGGCCGTGCTCGACCCGAAGGCGATCTATGGCAAGCGCACCGCAGTTCGCCACCTGAGCTGGATCGCCCAGGCTGGTGGTATTCCCCAAAAGCGCGTTGAAGAGGTGCTCGACATCGTCGGCCTCTCCAACGTGGCCGGCAAGTACGTCGGCAGCTTCTCACTGGGCATGTCCCAGCGACTCGGCATCGCCACAGCCCTGCTGGGCGATCCCGGCGTGCTCCTCTTCGATGAGCCAGTCAATGGCCTCGACCCGGAAGGCATCCTCTGGATTCGCAACCTGATGCGCCGGCTGGCCCAGGAAGGCAGAACCGTCTTCGTCTCCAGCCACCTGATGAGCGAGATGGAGCGAACCGCGGACCACGTCATCGTGATTGGCAAGGGCAAGCTGGTCGCCGACACCAGCATGCAGGAGT
>JAEZJB010000289.1 GCA_023415845.1 Chloroflexota bacterium
CCGGATGTATTGCACGAAATGCATCCAGTGCTCGTCGGATGAGGTTGTCGCGGCCGGGCACTCCGGGCAGGTCGTCGTCGTGCTCCCCGTCGTCTTCGAACACGGTCAGCTGATCCGTGAGGTCCAACAGGGACATCACACTCAACAACTCATGGAATCCATCTGGCCGTTTGGCGGCTATCTCAAGTCCCAGGTTGATCTTGGCTGGTGAGCCAATCCTCACGCTCCGGCCCATGGAATCTCCGCCGCTGCCAGGGTGCACCATTGTTCCAGGCTCACCGCCTGTGGCCGCAACCCTGGATCGATGCCAAGATCCGCCAACCAACCCTCGATCTCGCCTTTGGGGCGACTCAATCCTCGCGCGATGCTGTTGGCCAGCGTCTTCCGTTTCTGCTGGAACGCCAGGGTCGCCAGCTCGAACAGCCGCTCTCTCTGCTCGACATCCAGCAGCGGCTGCGGGCGGACAAGGAGTCGAACCACAGCCGAATCTACATTGGGTGGAGGTTCGAACACCTCCGGCGGCACGACCAGCACGATCGCTCCCTCGGCGTACACCTGAACTGCCAGCGACAGCAACGACATGTTCGGTGCCGTCGCCACCATCCGCTCGGCAACCTCTTTTTGCACCATCACGGTCGCAGTCGCAGGTGGATGTTCCATCTCCAGCATATGCCGAAGAATGACATTCCCCGTGCTGTAGGGGAGATTCGCCACCAGGTGCCACGTGACCCCCGTGAGATTCTCCGGAAGATCGACATGGCGAGCATCCGCTTCGACCAGGGAAAAGACCGGCCCCTCTCGAATGTCGGCCCGCAGGAACTCCGCAAGGTCGCGATCGAGTTCGATCGCGGTCACACTGGCGCCCGCCTCGAGCAGTGCACGGGTCAGGATGCCCAGGCCCGGGCCGACTTCCACGACATCGTCACCCCGTTTGATCGCCGCTGACTCGACAATCGCCCCCACAACGTCTGGATCGGTCAGGAAGTTCTGTCCCATCGATCGCTCGGGGCGTATCCCTCGCCGCCGCAGGAGTGCGCGCCACTCCTCTCGGCTCCGCTGGTGAATCTGGTCGCTGGAGTTACTGGACATTGGAAAAGCCTGCTGAAGTCCGAAGAAGTCGATGGGTGCAGATTACACTTGAACATCCGAGACCGGCGAACGCGTCCGGTGCAGTTCCCACTGGAGTTCCCAATGCAGCATGAATCAGCGTCCAGCGCCCGCGAAGCCGGCATCACCTATCATCTCGTCCCGGTGGACTATTGGGCCACGAACGGCAAACTGGCGTCCTACACGCCCGAAGCGTTTGAGCAGGATGGATTCATCCACTGCACAAATGGAACTGACGAACTCCTGACCGTAGCGAACATGTTCTACACATCTGACCCCCGCGAGTTCACGGTACTCGTTCTGAATGTCGACTCGATCGAATCGGACGTTCGATATGACGACGCCAATGAGGTCTATCCCCATATCTATGGTCCGCTCAACACCAGTGCGGTGGTCGGGCAGCTACAGGTCGAGCGAGACGAGAACGGAAAATTTATCCGTATTGGGAGCCCCGTGAGCTAGGGGCCAAATTGGTGTCCGCGCGATTCTGCAGCGCTCTGGCTGGGCAGGGATTCGCTGACTCTGGAAACCTCGATGGGGTACACTCGGTCAACGGCAATGTCGATCGTTGGCTGGGCGTTCGTACTTGCGACGAGGATGGCATCGTGTTTTCGCTGCTGAGTCCATCTCCGCCCCTGCAACCCCTCCCGGTCTCCGTCTCGATGCGGCCTCCAAAGTTGAAACTCCGGACCGGATGGTCCTGGCCATGCGAAGAACCAGGCGTGAATGGGACGGCAAGTGCCGATCCTGGCGATAGCCTTGCGTGTTCAACGGTCGTCCTCCGGTCCTGTAACGCAGGAGATAGGCTTCTTGGCAGCCCAGCAGGTTGATTTCGGGCCCTGGCGCGACGTCTTTCGATCACCGATTCGGTGGCTACAAACGATGATGCAGACCATGGACGATATGGATCACAGCGAAAAGTTTGTCTGGAAGCAGGGGCGAGATCTCGTCACACTTGCACGTGCCGGTGACTCATGGCTGGTCTCCTGCCTCACCCAAGGGAAACTCATGGGGCCCCGCCAAAAGGTGTACGAGGCTATTCACCGGCAGGCCAAATTTGCCGCCTGGGATGTGATGGCCAAGGTGATCTCGGTCTCTCACAACGAAGATGAGGGAGTGGAGGTCGCAGTCCGGGCCGCTCAATGGATGCGCACCGCCGATCCAGCTGCGGAAAACGCCGGGCGTGCCTGAGCTTCCTGAGGTCGAGACTGCCCGCCGCTATATCGAACGTGGTCTTGTTGGCAAGCGGGTCGTTCATGTCAATGTTCGACTCACCAAACTTCTCCGCGACTCACCCATCCCTTCGCTGGACCCACTGGTGGGGCAGACCGTCATCGGTGCGAGGCGGAGGGCAAAAGTGCTGGTCGTCGATTTCACCGGCGATTTGTCACTTCTTGTCCACTTGAAACTCGCCGGCCAGGTCGCCGTCTTTCTTCCCGATGGGTCCCGATTGGTCGCCGGGCATCCGGTTCCCGCACCTGCTGGTGAATATCCGCACAAGACAACTCACATCGATCTGAGGTTCGACGACGGCACCATCGCCTGGTTCAGCGACGTGCGCCAGTTTGGCTGGTTCCGGTTGATGCCCTCTGGCGATGTCGAGGCAGCACTCGATTCCTTCGGCTTCGGCCCCGAGGGAACCGAACCGCTGGAGACCGAGTTGCTGGGCGAGGTCATGTCCCGGCGCGGTATTCCCGTGAAGACCTTGTTGCTCGATCAGTCATTTGTCGCCGGTTTGGGCAATATCTACGTCGATGAAGTCCTGTTTCGCTCAGGCGTCCATCCATCGATCCCGGCGAAGTCGCTCACCCAGGAGCAGCGGGAGAAGATCATCACCAATATCCCGCCCGTCCTTGCCGAAGGGATCCGCCAGGGCGGTGCGAAGATCATCCACAACGTAGCCTACCCAGTCGACAATTTTCCGGCAGTACATGGGCGGGCAGATCAGCCCTGCTTCGTTTGCGGAGCCACCATCGAGAAAACAAGGGTTGGTGCTCGTGGGACGTATTTCTGTCCGTCCTGTCAGCCCATCGACGCCGATCAGTCGCCGACCGCTAATGGATTGATCCCCGCCGGCGCGTAGCCCACGGGGATCGACCTCACGATAAGGTGATGATTGCCAGGGGTGAATGTCGTGAAGTTCGCCTCCCTGGCTAGGGGCGAAAGTCGGAATCAGGAGTGATTCCGGCCACGAATTCAGCGATCAGTTGTGCCGCCTGTTCGAGGTCGGTGAGGCTTACCACCTCGTTGGGACTATGCATGTAGCGATTGGGAATCGACACCAATCCTGGTGCCACGCCGGCGCCCGAACGCAGAATGGCATCGGCATCCGTGCCGCTCACGCGCCCTGCTGCCTGGATCGGAGTCGTAATCCCGAGCGATTTCCCTGCAGCTTTCAGTCCAGCAAACACCTTCGGATTGATTGACGAACCACGGGTCAGGACTGGCCCACCGCCGAGCTTGACATCGTTGTCAGCCTTCTTCGCGGCTCCGGGATAGTCCGTGGCGTGGGTGACGTCGATCGCAATCGCAACCATTGGCTTCAGGTGATGGGCGAGCAGCGATGCTCCCGACATGTTGATTTCTTCCTGGGTGGCGGCAACTGCGGCGACCGAAACCGCCAGGCTTCGATCCTTGAGCAATCGCAGGGCTTCAAGCGCCACCCATGCTCCAACCCTGTTGTCGATACTCCGGGATACGAGCAGATCGTCAGTGAGGTCCAGCGCCGGAACGTCGATCACGATCGGATCGCCGATCTGCACCCGCTTAAACGCGCTCGCACGATCCGCCGCGCCAATGTCGATCCAAAGGTCGGAAATCTCGGTCACTTTCGCCCGGTCGGCAGGCTTGAGCAGGTGAGCAGCCTTCTTGCCTACCACCCCCTTGACCTCGCCGGTTTCGGTAGCGATGGTGACCCGTTGTCCCACCACGACCTGATCGTCCCAGCCACCGATCTTGTCGAACCAGATGAATCCATCGTCGTCGACATGGGTGATCAGGAACCCGATCTCGTCGATGTGTCCCTCGATCACAACCGAAGGCTTCGTTGGGTCACCCAGCCAGGCATAGGAATTACCCAGCACGTCGCTGTCGACGGAGGCGGCAAATGTCTCGGCCTCGGCTCGCCAGATTCTGGACGGCGCCTGTTCGAATCCAGACGGTCCAGGTGCGCCGAGGAGTCGCTTTAGAAAGTCTTTGGGTGCTTGATCCATGTCCCTGAACTATCTCCATGGTTTCGAAAGATGCGCCTGATGCTGTCCAGGCGGGCAAAGCGTACCACCCGAACTCGCGTTTGGAGCCGGCTGCTTGCGTGAGTCGGCACGAAGCCGGCGCGCCGCCGGTACCGAGCGGATCTTCACCGATCTTCGCGTTGGCGGAACGGGTGTACGAACGGGAAATCTGTCCGCTCGTGGCGGGATTCCGGCGGTTCGATTCGTACGTTAAGTATCGCCAGGTCAGGCTGGGGGCTGGACCGCCGCCCACGTCAGGCGCTGGGACTCGAGACGCCCCCTCGCGAGGACGATCTGGCGCGATATCGCACGAACCCCGCAGGAACTGGGGCTTCAAAATGCCCGCGAAATCAACGAAACGTCGAGTTATTGAGTTCTTGAGTTTATGCAGACGTTTCCCGAACGAGGAGGTGCTGAATCAAGGTACGTGCTCGCTGCCCGTGGGATCCGCAATGCGGTGTCATTCCGTCGGTTCGGAGATGTTGGCCACCTCGGCTGTGAACGGATTGCGCTATCTCCACTTGGCATAAAGGCGGCGTCGATCCAGGTGGGTGAATGGGGAAGCGCCCGGTGAACCTGCCCAGTTGCCTTGCCAGTCCTTGACACATTTCGAGCGATTGACGTATCGTCCGCGTAATCGAAGAAATCACCTGCGACGATCGGAACGAGTACCCATCAGACACGCGGATCAAAGCGAGCCGGGAATGGTGGAAGCCTGGCGTGAAGCGGATGCGGAATGGATCCGGGAGCAGTGCCCCGAAATGGTGTCAGCGCCAGAGTAGACGGCAACGGTGTCTCCGCCGTTATCCGGAGCCTCGTATCGGTCATGACGTCCATGACCCGTACGGTTTGAGTGGGCGATGTCAGTGGCATCGTCAATAGGGGTGGCACCGCGGAGCGGCTTCAGAAGCCTCCGTCCCTTGTGGATGGAGGTTTTTTTGTGGCCGTTTTTTCGTTGTCGCTCGGGAGAAAAACACCATGGTTGCGTCGGTATCTGAGGCCAAATCACGTCGGCACACCATTCCGCCATTTGCCGAGTTCGTCTCGCGCGTGGCATCCGCCCCAGTCGGCACTCGCAGCGTGCCGATCTATCGGGAAATCCTCGCCGACCTCGAAACGCCGGTTTCCGCCTACCTCAAGATCACTGAGGGGCTGAAACATCCAGGCTTCATTCTCGAATCGGTTGAAGGTGGAATTCGCATCGCCCGCTATTCGTTTATCGGCACTGGATTTGTGTCGACCCTCACCTTGCGTGACGGGGTGATGGAAGAAATCAGCGCCGAAGGGGTCGTTCGCACACCGTATCTTGATCCACTGGACGCCATCTCCTCGGTCATCGATCGATATGAATCCTCACCCGAGCCCGGTCTCCCGTCATTCACCGGTGGAGCGGTGGGGTACCTGTCCTACGATGCCATCCAGCGATTCGAGCCGCGAGTCGGTATGGCTGCCGGACCTGGCCTTGGCTATCCCGAAGGTCAATACCATGTCGCCGACGCCATGGTGATCTTCGATCATCTCGAACGCATGATGAAAATCGTCGCTCACGTCCGGTTGGACGACGCGACAACCCTTGAAGCGTCGTACGACGAAGCGGTGCGACGAATCGATGAACTCGAGGCCCGACTGTCGCGATCGGTGCCCGCCTACCCGGTGAATGATTCGACGACTGATCTCGCGGTCGTCGACCGATTTAAACCCAATACG
>JAEZJB010000174.1 GCA_023415845.1 Chloroflexota bacterium
AGCAAGGATGCCAGGCACGGCGGCTGGATCGCTCACGACGACGAGGGGGAGGAACTGGGCACGCTGGAAGTGGGGCGCGAGGGCGTGGGCGGCGGCGATGGCCAGGCGGGACTTGCCGACTCCACCAGGGCCGGTCAGCGTGACCAGGGGCGTCTGGTCGTTCGAGAGGAGCTCGATCAGGCGATCGAGGTCACGTTCGCGGCCGACGAGGCTGGAGAATGGGCGCGGTAATCCCAGCAGCGGTGTATCACCACTCCAGGACCTCTCCGCATTCACCGGTTGCATCGCCACTCCCGAGAAACAGATGCTGTGGCACTCTGGGCCGAGCCAGAGATGCCCCGCCTACGCCGCCCCGTGACGCAAAACCCCCTATTCCTCTGGAAGACCGAGCGAATCGACCGGGTCGCTGTTTTCGAGCGCGTCCTGAGCAGCCCCGCGACCGGCCACCGGCTCGAAGCCGCGGGCCAGCGCCTCATCCTTCGTCACGTTGAGGTGAACCTTGTCGTCCACCGAGGCGATCTCGGTGAGCGGCACAAGGTAATCGGTGGGAAAGAGCCAGCCCTTCGCGACGACGATGTGGTCTTTGGCAAGGTGGTCGACACCACCAACCTTTTCCCCATCGACGTCAACGACGTCCATGCCTACCTCAATCGTCCAATCGTGGTCGGTGGCCATGCTGCGAATCTTCCTTCGCTACTCGGGGAGCCCGATCGAGTCGAGCGGGTCATTGCTGGTGGAGCCGGTATCCCGGCGCACCTCTGATGGACCCTCGTCCCAACCACCATGCTCAAGGGTGGCTTTGGTCATTTCGAGGTGAACACCGTGGTCCACATTGGTGACTTTTGCGAGGGGAATCTCGTAATCAGTGTGGAAGAGGATGCCCTTTTCCACCACGACGTGATGACGCTGGACGTGCTTGACCACGCCAACCTTCTCACCATCAGCGCCGTAGACCTCCATGCCAGGGTCGATGCGCCAGGGAACCTCGTCTGCAGGGTGCTTCGACATCCGTCCCCTCCCGGAGAACGCTCATGCAGGGGGATTTGGCCCGTCCTGCCGGTGCCTACCAATGATTACCGGAGTATTCACCGTGAGTGGGACGTTGTGCCAACCCTGTGCGACCAGCAAAAGAGACTGGGGTCAACGTTCGTCGTCGTGGCCGAGCCGCAGATAGGTCAGGACCGCCAGCACCCGGCGATGGACCGACTCGGCATCTTCCAACCCGAGCTTGGTGAAGATTCCACGAATGTGCTTCTCGACAGTTCCTTCACTGACGAAGAGCGTCTCGGCAATCGCGTTGTTCGTGCGGCCCTCGGCCATCAGCGCGAGCACTTCCTGCTCGCGCTGGGTGAGCGCCGCCAGACGCTCGTCCCGGCGCCGCCGGGTGACAAGCTGGGTGACGACCTCGGGGTCGAGCACGGTGCCACCACCGGCCACGCGACGGACCGCGACAACGAATTCCCGGACGTCGGCGACACGGTCCTTGAGCAGATATCCCACGCCAGTGGTGCCGCCTTCGAGCAGTTCTGCGGCATAGCGCTCTTCAACGTATTGGGAGAACACGAGAATGGGCGTATAGGGCACGAGACGACGCGCTTCGATGGCGGCGCGCAACCCTTCGTCGCGAAAGGTGGGGGGCATGCGAATGTCGACGATGGAGACATCGGGTCGGAACTCGACGACGGATTTGACCAGATCCTGTCCGTTATCGACGGCCGCGACGATCTCGAAGTCGTTTTCCGTCAAGAGGCGAACCAGCCCCTCCCGGAGCAGAACCGCGTCTTCCGCAATGACCACCCGCAACTGCGCCACGTTTTTCCACCTCTCCTGACCGCGAAGGCTCGATGCCTCCACGAACAGAGGATAGGGGAGGGCGTCGACCAAGGCCACCTTTGGCCATGGTAGTGGAGAGTCCCTTTTACCGCGGGGATCCGCCAGAACGCAGAACTGGCGACCGGGAGATGATCCCGGCCGCCAGTTGAGGTGGAGAGACAGGGCGCTAAGCGCAGGGAATCTCGACGCGGATGGTGGTGCCGCGACCCGGAGGGCTGGTGAGGGAGAAGCGGCCATCGAGGGCGAGGATGCGGTCCTGGAGCCCACGGAGACCCGACCCCTGGCCGAGGTTGGCGCCGCCACGGCCGTTATCGGAAATTTCCAGTTCCAGCCAATTGCCCCTGCGACGGATCCAGACCCGGGCCACCGACGCTCCACTGTGCTTGGCGATGTTCGTCAGTGCTTCGACCACCACGAAGTAGGCCGTACCCTCGACCTCCTCGGACTGCCGCGAGTCGAGGTCAATGTCGACATCGACTGGCACGGGAGACCGGCCTGCTATGGCGGAGATCGCTGCGTCGAGGCCACGGTCGGTCAGAACGGCGGGATGGATGCCGCGCACGAGGTCCCGGAGATCGGCCAGCACCCGCTTCGACTCCTCGTGCGACGACTCGATCAGGGCTCTTGCCGCTTCCGGGTCGGACTCGATCTTCTCACGCGCAAGCCCGAGGTCCATGGCCAGCGCTACCAGCCGCTGCTGGGCGCCATCATGCAGGTCCCGCTCGATCCGGCGTCGTTCCAGGTGCATCGCCCGCATCACGGCAGAGCGGCTCTCCGTCAGTTCCTCAACCCGTTCGATGAGGACTTCCTCGGTCGATGTCGCGAGCAATCGCTCACCGAGCCGGCCATTGCCGATGGTGAGGAGGTTGATCAGGAAGGCGAACGGGACGATCAGCACCCCGCCGACGATGAAGGCGAGCAACGCCTCAGCCAGGGAATTGATCTCCCAGCCCTGGACCGTGGCGGTGCCGATAAACGGGTACCAGAACGGTGCGAGGACGAGGCCAATCGGGAAGGTAATGATGCCTACCCCGATCACACCGATGGGGAAGAGCAGCAGCAGGTAGGCGAGATCCCGCCAAAGTTGCGGATTCTTGAGCAGGGCCCAGGCGCGCTTCCAGGGAGCGCCCTGTTCCGGAAAGTACCGATAGGGAGATGCGATCTGCAGGCCGAGGAAGACGCGCAACCGCTCGCGTTCCATCTGGGCACTCCAGATGGTCATTGCCACCAATGCGGCGAGGATGGGCACCCCGACCCAGACGATCAGCAGCGAAACGCCGACCGAGGCCATGACGATGAAGAAGATGAACCAGGCCAGACCAATGCCGAAGGTCATCAGGGTGAAGACGACATCGTTCACGATCTTCCACGAGCGAACGACGGGGAGATCGTGAATGACACGCCACAGCTTGTCGGACGTGTAGCGTCGGGCGGCAGGCCGCAAGCGGCTGGAAACTGGTTCGGTCATGAATGGAACATTGACGAATTGCTCGCCGGGATCAATGGACGACTGGCTGGAAGGTTGAAGCCCCATGGAATTGGTCCTGCTTCTACTAACGGAGGCTGCATTCACTATACGAAAGTATCTGCAGCGCGGGGATTAGCGAGCAGTGGGGCATCGGGAGATTCACGAGTAAGGTTATCCCCCATCCGCACCATGTGCAGCTATGATGATGGTGTTCGACCGCGAAAACCAAGGATGGGACACATGGTGCGATTTCTGGTTCAGACCACCTTCACCAGCGCGGAGAAGCGCATGGCGCACCGGGCAGAGCACCGCGCCTACCTTCACCAGCTGGTTGCGGAAGGCAAGCTCCTGATGGCTGGCCCGCATGTCGACGAAACCGGCGGCATCATCATCTTCGAAGCGATCGACGAGAACGAGGTGCGGGAGATGATGGACAACGATCCCTTCACCATCAACGGGGTGTTCGCCACCATCGACATCAAGCCATGGATCCTGGTGGCGGGGTCATAGCGCCCGGGATTCCTGCCGCTGTTCGCGCCGGAGGATCGCCTCGAGCACACGCTCGGGCGTGAGGGGTAGGTCGTGCAACCAGATCCCGATGGCATCGTGGATCGCAGCCGCCACCGCCGGTGCGAACGGCACCAGCGGCATTTCGGCCACCCCACGGGCGCCGAAGGGGCCAACCGGGTCAGCGAGTTCAAGGATCAGTGGCGTCACCTCCACCGGCATGTCCATGGAGGTGGGCATGAGATACGTGCTGAGGTGCGGGGTGATGACTCTGCCTTCACGGATGACCAGATTCTCGAGGAGCGCGAAGCCAAGCGCCTGCGCCAGGCACCCCTCAATCTGCCCCTCGACCTGCTGGCGATTGATGGCGGTGCCGACGTCGTGGGCACTGATGATCGAGCGGACGATGACCACGCCGGTGCGCAGGTCGACATCGACACAGACAGCCTGGGACGCGTAGCCATAGCAGAAGTTGGGCAGCCCAGCACCGGTGACTGGATCGAGTGACGTCGTTGCCGGCGGACGGAACGTCTCGGTGGCGATGACATGCTGGTCTTCACTGTCGCGGTAGCGCTCGAGAGCCTTGGTGGAAGCGGCATGAACGGCCCCTCCGGCCAGCAGGGTAAGGCGTGAGGCGGAAGCGGATCCGGCATTCGGAGCCATGCTGCTGTCGTCGGTCACCATCCGAATCGCGGCCAGGTCCAGACCGAGCGTCGCAGCCGCGATCTGGCGCAGAGCGAGATGAGTGCCCTGTCCAACATCGGCGGCGCCGACGCGCACCACGGCATGTTCGACTTCGCCCCGGCCAAACAGTTCGACCGTAGCGGTCGCATTGTCGGGATAGCCAAACGAATAGCCCACATTCTTCATGCCAGTGGCCAATCCAACGCCGCGTCGAATGTAAGGCGGCAACGTTTCCTCTCGCCAGGGGCGGAACTGCTCCTCCATGGCCGACAGCGCGGCGTCGAGCACAGGCCGGATCGAGACACCGGCGGGTAGCACGTTCCCCGTTGGCTCAACGCTCCCTTCGCGGTAGAGATTGCGATCGCGAATCTCCGCAGCAGACAGGCCGAGGCGGGCTGCAAGCTGGTTCACCATCGACTCGGCGGCAAAGTGGGCCTGGGGCGAGCCAAACCCGCGAAAAGCGCCACTGGGGACGTGGTTGGTGTAGGCGACGTAGCCGTCGGTGCTGATGTTGTCGATGGCGAACGGCCCGGTCGCGAAGACCGCCGCGCACTTCATGACCTCAGGCGAGGTAGAGGTGTAAGCTCCGCCATCGGCGACGATGCGGGTTTTGGCAGCGACGATGCGACCATCGTTCATGGCGCCCCACGTGCAGTCAAAGCGCATCGGATGCCGTTTGTGATGACCAATGATCGACTCTTCACGGGTCCATTGCAGAGCCAATTTATGACCGGGGAACCGATCGCGGAGCGACCAGGCGGCGAGCGCAACCAGGTGCTGAACCGAGAGGTCTTCCCTACCCCCGAAAGCACCGCCGATTGCCCGGTAGCGGATCGTCACCCGCTGCTCGGGGAGGTCGAGGATTTCGGCAATCTGGCGGCGATCCTCGTGGAGCCATTGACCGGCGGTTTCGACCACGACCTGGCCATCGGGCTCGACCCAGGCGGTCCCGGCTTCGGGCTGCAGGAACCCATGTTCCTGCCAGCCGGTAGAAAAGGTGGCCGACAGCACGACATCGGCAAACGCCAGGGCGGCGTCGGCATCACCCTTGCGGATCGGCACATGAATGACCAGGTTGGAAGCGGACGAAGCGTGGACACGGGGCGCGTCCGGCTGCAACGCCTGCTCCGGGTCAAGCACAGGTGGCAGAGACTCAAGTTCGACCCGAACAGCGGCGGCACCAAGACGCGCAGCACGCGGAGAATCAGCGACGACGAGAGCCAGTCGGTCACCGGTGTACCGGACTTCGTCGCCGATGGCGACCAGCACTGGCTGATCACGTTCGATCAGGCCGTAGGCATTGCGGGGCACATCGACCGCAGTGAGGACGGCCTGAACGCCCTCGACGGAAAGCGCGGCGGCAGCGTCGATCTCGACTACGCGGGCTCGGGGGTGGTGCGAGAAGACGACGGCGACATGGAGCATGTCCGAGCGAATGGCGTCGGCGGGATAGATGGCGTCACCGGTGACCTTCGCGGGAGCGTCGGGGCGCCGGTGGGATTCCCCGATGACGGCGGGCGGCCGCCTGACGTGATCGCTCATCACGCGTTGACTCCGGCGTGCCGGACAGCGGCGAGAATCTTGCGATAGCCCGTGCAGCGGCAGAGGTTGCCACTGAGGGCGCGTTGAATCTCCTGATCCGAGGGATCATCACGTTCTGCCAGCAGTTTCGCTCCAGCCATGACCATCCCAGGGATGCAGAAGCCACACTGCACCGCGCCCTCTTCCGCGAAACTGGACTGCAAGGGATGCAGTCCGTCGTCATCACTGGAGCCGGCGAGCCCCTCGATGGTAGTGATCCTCGACCCGTGCACCTGGGCGGCCGGCACGAGGCAGGCCATCACGGCCCGACCGTCGACCCAGACGGTGCAGGCCCCACATTCGCCCTCGGCGCAACCTTCCTTCGCACCCGTCAGGCCAATG
>JAEZJB010000338.1 GCA_023415845.1 Chloroflexota bacterium
GTCTTCGATCGAGTAGATGTCGTGGTGCGGCGGAGGCGAGATCAACGGAAGTCCCGGCACCGCGTGGCGCATCCGGGCCACGAACTCGGTGACCTTGAAGCCGGGCAGCTGCCCGCCCTCGCCGGGCTTGGCGCCCTGGGCGATCTTGATCTCGAGTTCTTCGGCCTTGGCGAGATAGCGCGCCGTGACGCCGAAGCGTCCCGATGCCACCTGCTTGACCTTGTTGTGCCGAATCGTGTCACCGGCGGGATCGTCGTCGAACCAGACCGGATCCTCGCCACCTTCGCCCGAGTTCGAGCGACCACCGAGCCGGTTCATCGCCACGGCCAGCGTGGAATGCGCCTCGGGCGAGAGCGAACCCAGCGACATCGCGGTCACCACGAACCGCCGGATGATGGCCTCGGCCGGCTCGACCTCATCCACCGAAATCGCAGGTCCGACAGCCTGGATGTCAAAGAGGTCGCGGATCGTCGTGATCGGCTGCTCGCGCACCATCCGCCGATAGTCCTGGTAGGCCTCCCGGTCGTTGTTCTGCGACGCGACCTGGATCGCCTTGACGAACGTCGGCGAGTAGCCGTGCGTCTCACCGTCGCGCTTGAACTTGATCAGACCATCGTCCGGAAGGCGGGCTGCCATCTCGGCATACGCCGCGGTGTGCCGCTTGCGCACGTCGGATTCGATCTCGGCCAGGCCGATCCCACCCAGCCGCGACGGCGTACCCGTGAAGCAACGATCGATCAGGTCCTGCGAAAGGCCAATCGCTTCGAAGATCTGGGCTCCACGGTAGCCCATCGCCGTCGTGATGCCCATCTTGGAAATGACTTTCAGGAAGCCGTATTCCAGCATGTGCACGTAGTTGTCGCGCAACTCCGCGGGCCGTGCTTCTTCGTACCCCCGCTGCCCGGACAATTGAGCCGACGCCTCGAGCGCGAGGTACGGGTGAACCGCCGACGCACCGTAGCCAATCAGCACGCCAAGCTGGTGCACATCCCAGACCTCGCCGGTTTCGGCAATCAGGTCGGCATGCGACCTCAGCCCCTGCCGAATCAGGTGATGATGGACCGCTCCCACGACCAGCGACATCGGGACGACCGCGTGGTATTCGTCCAGTGCGGCATCGGTCAGGATGACAATGCCCGCGCCGTCTCGCACCGCCGCTTCGACCTCGGCCACAATCCGGTCGAGCGCTTCCGCCATCGCGCCCTCGGGCGCATTGATGTCGAAGAGCGTGCCAACCTCGGCGACCTTGACGTCCGTCACCGCACGAAGCGCCGCGATGCCACCGGTAGTGAGCACAACGCTCTTCAGGTGGATCAGCCGTGCCGCCTCGGGTGAGGCGACCAGCGGGTTATGCCGCGGCCCGACGAAGGAATCCAGCGCGAAGACCTTGCGTTCGCGCAGGGAGTCGATTGGCGGGTTGGTGACCTGGGCAAAGCGCTGGCGGAAGTAGGCGGTCAGCGGACGCGTGATCTCGGAGAGGACCGCCAGTGGCGCATCATCACCCATCGACCAGGTCGGCTCCTTCGCCTCGCCCGCCATCGGGGTGATGATCAGCCGGAGATCCTCGGCGGTGTAACCGAACGCTCGCTGCTTCGCAACGACCGCAGGATCGGTCTTTGTCAGGGCGTTGCGAGTCTTCGCGTCGGCATCCACCGGCACCGGAATCTCTTCGTTCGGCTCAACGATGTCGCCGAGCACGATGCGATTCTCAGCCAGCCACTGCTGGTATGGCTGGTTGGCGGCAATGTTTTCCTTGAGGTCCTGATTTCGGACCACCACGCCCAGCGCGGTGTCGACCAGGATCATCTGGCCCGGACCCAGTCGGCCCTTCTCCACGATCGTGGCCGGATCGATTTCGATCGTGCCAGCCTCCGAGCCGGCCACGAACAGCCCATCCTCGGTAATGGCGTAGCGCACGGGTCGCAGGCCGTTCCGGTCGAGTGTGGCACCAGCCAGTACACCATCGGTGAAGCCAAGGGCCGCCGGACCATCCCACTGCTCAATCAGGCCAGCGTGATAGTCGTAAAAGGCTCGTCGCGCCGGAGCCATGTCCGGAAGCTGTTCCCACGGTTCCGGCACGCACATCATCAGCGCGTGCGGCAGGGTTCGGCCGCTGAACCGGATCAACTCGAGGGCATTGTCCAGTGAGAGCGAGTCCGAGCCAGACATCGAAACCACCGGCTTGAGATCGTCGGCCGGGGTGCCGTCAGCCAGCTCCAGGATCGGGGTCCGCGCCTGCATCCAGAGGCGGTTACCCTGGACCGTGTTGATTTCACCATTGTGGGCAATCTGGCGGAACGGCTGGGCCAACCCCCACGTCGGGAACGTGTTGGTGGAATATCGCTGGTGGAAGAGCGCGATCGCGCTGGTCGCCTCCTCCCGCTGGAGGTCGGGATAGAACTTCGCCAGGTCCTCGGGCAGGAACATGCCCTTGTAAACCACCGTGCGGGCCGAGCACGATGAGACGTAGAGATCGCCGTCCGAGAGACCGGCCGCTGCCGCCGCCCGCTCGATGGCGCGCCGTCCCAGCATCAGCTTCCGCTCGAAGGTGTCGAGATCCATCCCCTCTGGTCGCCGGATGAAGACCTGCGCCACCCCCGGCAGCATGGCCAGTGCGGTGGGCCCAAGCACCGATGGGTCGATCGGCACCCCGCGCCAGGTGATAACCTCGAGCTCCCGCTCGGCAAGCGCGCCGTTCACAAGCTCCCGGGCCTGTTGCTGCCTGGCGGCATCAGTCGGCAGGAAGAGCATCGCAAGCCCATAGTCGCCACTGTCGAACTTGCCCGCATCGGCCAGGTCGGCGGCATAGAGCGCGTGGGGAATCTGGATCAGGAGCCCAGCACCGTCACCCGAGCGCGGATCGGCACCAACACCACCGCGATGTGTGAGGTTGACCAGTCCGGCCAGCGCCTTTTCTACAATCTGCCGAGAGGCGCGCCCCTGAATGTCGACGACGAGGCCCACGCCGCAGGAATCATGCTCGTAGCTGGGGGAATGAAGCGGGGCAATTGCGGGATGTGCTGTCAACATCGTTGATTCCTTCGTGGTTCGACTCGGGCTCCGGCAGGGTTGTGCGGTGAAACCAATACCCGGCCGGGCAGGCTACCCGATGACCGTGAACTGCTGGGGGTCGGACTCATGAGCCCGTCACGATGGAAGACCAGAGGCGGCAACCCTTGCCGCGTGGCTACGGGCAGAACGGATGCGCTCCACTCCATCGTGGGAGTCTCAAGTCTAGGGTTCAGTGTTCGATGACTACAGGGACTGAACGCCAAGAACTCATGGGCGAAGTTTTGGTTGTTGTGCCCAAACACTGTGACGCTGTGCACAATGCTTCCAATCGAAGCCTTGAGTGAGTTTTCCCATCACTGCCGGCAATTCCGGCTCCGATTTACCCCACCATTCCGGTTGCTCCGCACCTCCAGATGGGTCAAAATGCACAAAAACATCCAGCCACGGTCGACACAAAATGTCCACTGTTCGCCGAGTCGGTTTGGATTCCACGCACAGATTGTTCACAATGTCACAAGCAGAGCCACTCTCCGACGTCCGGAGAGCGTTTACAGGAGCCATGCATGACCGGATTTGTCGACGCGTTGCCAAATACGCCCACCGAGGAACACATCGCGGAGGTTCTGGCCCGGCTGACGGAAGCCAGGATCGCCGTCGTCGATCTTCAGTTCAGCGACATTGCGGGGGGCATCAAGGCGCTCACGATCCCGGTCAACCTGATGGAACGTACCTTCCGGCAGGGTTACCGCTTCGATGGCGCATCAATGGCCGGTGGCGCCCGGCAGGTTGAACTCGATCTCTACCTCGCCCCTGACCCGGGTTCCCTCACGATCATTCCGGAAAACGACTACGAGCCCCGCCGCGCCCAGTTCTATTGCTGGGTCGTCCGGCGTGACGGTCAGCCCTTCGCCGGTGACCCACGCTCGACGCTGGAGTCGCAACTCAAGAAGGCTGCCGCTGGCGGATTCGACTACCAGGTTGGCATCGAAATGGAGTTCTACCTCCTGCCTCACGATCCAACCGGTGGTCCTCCGCGGCTGCCAATGGTGCAGAGCGGCGGCTACTTCGATGTGGGCGAAGACGTGCTGGCCGTGACCAGGGACGAAATCATCGAAGCCCTGCAGAAGATGGGTATCGGCGTTGGTGGCGCCCATCACGAAACCGGCCCGGGGCAGCAGGAACTCGACCTGTTGCACGCCGGAGGCATTCGGCTGGCCGACCAGATCATCACCACTCGCCAGGTCATTCGTGCGATCGCTCAACGTCGCGGGCTGCGCGCCACCTTCATGGCCAAGCCCTTTCCCGATGCTCCCGGCTCAGGCATGCACCTGTTCCAGCGCCTCATGTCGTACCCCGATGGCCGGGACCTGCTCACCGATCCGAACTCCGGCGACGGTATTTCCACCACCGCCCGGCATTTCATCGGTGGCCAGCTCGCGCACGCCGAAGGAATGAGCGCGATCCTCAATACCACCGTCAATTCCTACAAGCGTCTCGCCGACGGCCACCGCGCCCCCCGCCATGCCACCTGGGCCCGGGTCAGCCAGGCGTCACTGATTCGCGTTCCGGCCTTCACGCCGGGAACGCCAGCCGACATCGAACTGCGCAGTCCCGATGCCATGGCCAATCCCTACCTGGCCATGGCAGTGGCGCTCGGCACGGGCCTCGATGGCATTCGGCATTTGGAAGAACCCAGTCCTCCACTCGACGAAAACCTCGTCGCCTATGACGACGACGAACTCAATCGCCTCGGCGTCACGCGCCTGCCGATCTCGCTTGGTGAGGCGCTCGATACCATGGCTGCCGACGATACCGTTCGCAAGGCGTTGGGAAGTTACATCTTCGACCAACTGCTTACCGTTAAGCGCGCCGAATGGATCGACTACCGGCGTCACGTGAGTCCGTGGGAGCACATGCGTTATGGTGACATCTGACCTCGGCTCTCCGCCCACTTCCCACCTTCACACCGGCGCCGGCCCATCCGAGCGAGGCTCCGTCATGATCAGCGTCAACGATGTCCTGCGACAGGCTCTGCCCGACGGTGCGGTTGTCGTCGCCGGTCGCGATGGGTTGCACCGGGAGGTCACCTGGGCCTCCCGCCTGCGGGCGACCCCGCCCGCGTTCGCTCACCTTTCCGGCGGCGAACTCGTCCTCTTGCCACCCCATGTCCTCGAGCAACTTGATGACCAGTTATCGGTCGAAGACGCCATCCTGCAACTGTCGGGATTTGGGGTGGCCGCGCTGGCCCTGACCGGCGATCCGTCGTTGATGGCCCGCCGTGCCGCCGATGACGCCCACCTGCCATTGATCGTGCTACCCGAAGCGTCGGACTTCAGCCTCCTGGAACGGTCGGTGTCCCGCTTCATTTCCGAACGACGCCGGGAAATCCTGCGCCGAGGTCAGGAAGCCGGTCGCCAGATGATGGAACTCGCCATCGCCGGCGAGCCACTTTCCGAACTGGCCCGTGAACTCGCGGACCTGGCTGGCAAGGCAGTGGCGTTCGAGGGGCGCGACGGGCGCCTCCTGGCGTTCCATCCCGCCAACTCTGACATGCCGGCTGACCATGCCGAAAACATCCTCACCGAAACCCGCGGCGCGGTCTTCGGCTGGCTGCGCATGGTCGCCACCACCAGTTCTGCCGAGCCACCCTTCGCCATGTACACCAGCCGCACCGGCTGGACCCGCATCGTTTCACCGGTCTCATCGCGCGATGGCCTACTCGGTTCGGTTTCCCTGTTTGTCGCGGACGGCGATGACCAGGTCGAGGTCGGCGTGCTCGCCTCGCGCGGAGCAGCCGCCTGCGCGGTCACGATGACGCGGGAACAGGCTGCTGCCAGTGCCCGGCGCGAAATCGAGCTCAACGTGCTCGACGAGATCCTGGACGGTGCGCTTCGCTCCGAGGTCTCGCTGCTCCAGCAGATCCGGCGCCTTGGTCATAACCTCGATCGCAACCACACCACCATCATTGCCCGTGTGGACACCGCTCCTGGCACACCCGCCCGGGCAAGAGATGGCCGCTGGTCAGCGCTGGAGGAAGGGATCAATCGCGCCGCGCGTGCCCTCAATGCCCGCATCCTCTGGCGAGTACGCAACACTAGCGCGGAAATCGTCTGGCCAGTGGACGACGAACTCGAGCAGGAAGCCGTGGTTCGTGAACTTCGTGAAGGACTGACTGCCGCGCTGGCCATCAGTGGTGCCTCCACGGAAGTGGTGTCCATGGGTGTTGGCCGCATCCGGGGTGGTCTTGAGGGGATTCGTCAATCCCACCAGGACGCGCGCCAGGCGCTGACCATTGGACGCCGCCTCCAGGGACCAGGCAATGTCACGCTTTTCGAAAAGCTCGGTGTCTACCGATTGATCTATGCGGCCGAGCAGCTTCCCGAACTGCAGACGTTCCAGACTGAGGCGCTTGGGTCACTTGAGGCCTATGACAGGGCTCACAACGCCGAATTGATCCGCACGCTCGAAGCCTTCTTTGCGGCGAACTGTTCGCCAAAGGAAGCGGCCTCGCTCCTCCACGTGCATCGCAACACGGTGCTCTATCGCTTGGACCGGATTGGCGAAATCACCGGACTGGACCTGAACGCAGCCGACGTCCGTCTCCGGCTGCACCTCGCCCTGC
>JAEZJB010000368.1 GCA_023415845.1 Chloroflexota bacterium
GCGTACCGTCCGCAAGAATCGAGCAGCCGACGACGATTGTTGCCCCAAGGAGCAACAGGGTTGCGCGAGTCGCCAGGTCCATTCGCATAGGTCGCCGCACTCCATCGAGGTCAAGGTAGGTTCGGTACGCCGGGAGTCCACGTTCATGTGGGAGGATACTTGAACGTGGAAGCCGAATCCGCACGGTCCGAGCATGGTTGCCGCGTCTGGTGGCCTGTTGTTGTCAGAGATCGGCGCCGCAGGGATCGCCGCAAAGCTGCTATACTCCTCTCGTCAGCGCGCCATGCGCTCGTAGCACAACGGATAGAGCGTCTGTCTTCGGAACAGAAGGTTCGGGGTTCGAGTCCCTGCGAGCGTACCAACGAACACGAGAAAGGCCGGGTGGTGAAATTCACTGCCCGGCCTTTCTGTTTGGCAATCGAGACGTCAGATGTCTCCCTCGATGCTTCAGGGTGTCCGAACAGGCTAAGCCCCGACAAACGTGTCGGCCAGGTTCATCACCTTTGGCCCCTCTGAATCGGCAACATCGCCACGATGACAACATGTACGTAACGACGAACTTTTACTCTTCGCCACGAAATCGGGAATCGAGAACGCATTTCCAGATTGGTTGAGCATTTCGTTTGACGCGCCCCAATCCGGGATGGTAACCTTCGTTTCGTTGCTGGAGGCGTGGTGTAGTGGCCTAACATGCAGCCCTGTCAAGGCTGAGATCGCGGGTTCGAATCCCGTCGCTTCCGCCAGGAACAATCAACCAGGCCGGTTGAGCAAATCGCCAGCACCTCCGGGTGCTGGCGATTCTGTTTCCGTCTCAATCTTTCGGTGCCCCACGCAGCACCCCTGGAGTCAGGTCGTCACCATGGCGAAGAAAAACCCAAACCAGGCGGCTTCTACCCCCGGTGATCGCACCGTCACCCAGAACCGTCGCGCCTTCCACGACTACTTCATCGACGAAACCCTCGAGACCGGCATCGTCCTCAGCGGCTCCGAGATCAAGTCGATCCGCGAAGGCAAGATCACCATCGGCGAGGCCTACGTTCGCATCGACGGTGATGAACTCTGGCTGATCGGTGCCAACGTCACCCCCTATACCCACGGCGCCTACGCCAACCACGACCCGGCCCGCCCCCGCAAGCTTCTCGCCCATCGGCGCCAGATCGAAGCCCTCCGCGAGGAAACCGAGCGCAAGGGCATGACTCTCATCCCTCTCCGGGTTCGCCTCAAGAACGGCCGCGCCAAGGTGGACGTCGGGGTGGCTCGGGGCAAGAAGCTCTACGACAAACGCCAGACTGTCGCCGAACGCGACGCGAAGCGCAACATCGAGCAGGCCGTCAAGGAGCGCTCGCGCTGGTAACACTTATGTCCACCAGCCAGGTGACTGTGATATAATGATCTCGTGATCGAGCAATCGGTCAGGTTCTGGGGATGTCCGGTTTCGACAGGGTCGGACGCCAGGCCATTGCACGTCGAGGTGCCCGAGGCCTCGTTAAAACGGGCAACAATGTAGCTGCGAACAAACCACAGCTCGCCTACGCTGCCTAAGTCTCAGACCTCTGAGTAGCGCGTCCAGCCAAACTCGTTCCGTCGGTTTGGATCCTGGGCGTCACCAAGACGGAATGCCGTGACCTAGTTCGCCGGAGCGCGGTCACTCAAGCCAGTCTGGCTCACTGCGGATCGATCCTGTCGGTGGGAGCGATCCGGAGCACGAAAAACATCGACTAAACGTGTAGTAAATGTCCGGCAGAAGGTTCTGGACGGGGGTTCGATTCCCCCCATCTCCACCATGAAGCAAGCCCCCGACGGGATTTCGTCGGGGGCTTGTTCGTTTCGTCACCAGAATCGCAGTCAGCCAGTGGACTCACTCAGAGTGGAGGATCGTCATTCGCCTTCTGCTTCGTGCGAGTGGCGACGTTCAAAACCCCACCCGCCACCATCAGCGCAATCCCGATCCAGAGGAGGGCAATTGCTCCCTGCCACCAGTGCTCCTGCGGCCACCAGAACGTCATCAGCAGCAGCCCGAGGCCATAGACGAAAAGAAGCGTTGGCGAGGGGCGCGGCCCACGCACCAGCGCAATCAGGACGAGCAGAACCGAGAGCCATCCCAGGCTCACCGCCACCTCCGGCAAATTGAACATCAGGGCTGCGTAACTGGCGCCAAGGGCCAGCAGTGTCGTCTCGCGTAGGCCAATCGACCTCGCCGCCATGTCTACCGGAGCTGGCTTGAACTCTTCGTTACCCATGGGAACTGTACTCACTGCAACCTCCATCTGTCATCTCAACCCAGTGTGACGGACACCGGGGCCCCACTTCCAGACCACACAGGCACGACTGCCCCTCCGTCGCCGGAGGTTCATCGCCTGAGAGGTTGCTTCCTTGGCGGCCGAGAATGCAGGGCAGTGCTGTACGTACGAGCAAATTCGGCAAACATGGCGGATTTTGGCCCACTCGATGCGTTCGATAGGTAGACCATCCCTGTGCAGTGGCGCGTCTCGCTCATGTTCTCTGGATTCACTGTCCCGTCGGAATACGTACAAATCCTCGATTGATAACGAAATACGCCTCAAAATCCCCATGGAATCAGGGACCATCGGTATTCATGCAAATTTCATTTCTTGCAACGCGTTTTTTCAGGCCTGGGTCGGCAGAGTCAGTGCAAACCATCCTCCCGAACGTAACGACTCTCGCCCCACGCCCCAATGGCACATCGAAGGGCAGACCAATGTAACTACCTTGACAGCCATTACTTCGCTCAATATAGTGGCTTCACCAAACATCCATGGTTTGGCCTCATCCAGAGGAGCAGAGGGACCGGCCCGTTGAAGCTCCAGCAACCCCCCATCAACGCTCGCTGGGAAGGTGCTAACTCCGGCAGGAAGATACCTGGACGATGAGGGAGCATGGACTCAGCAAATCGCTGTGTGAGATGCCCCCATCCGAAAGATGAGGGGCGTTTTCGTGTATTCACCCGCACATCACACGACAACCCATTCCACCTCCACCCAGATCCGCTCCTCGGTGATCTGTACCTGCCCCACCCCCTGCGTGTGTACCAGGATCGATGGATACGAAAACGCCCTCAAGGCGATGGATCCATCGATCGACCACACATCCCACTAGTCCTTCCTCAGTAACCCGGCAGTCGCGGCTGTCTCCGTGACCGCACCTCAGTGAATCGGCTATCCGGCACTCCGTCGGAGGCCGCGATTCACCGTCGCACCGACGCCGCCACAGGACAACTCCCATGGGCAGATACATCGCCACCCGCCTCCTCGCTGCTATCCCGACGCTCCTGATCCTCACCTTCGTCGCCTTCCTGCTGAACAGCGCGGCCCGCGGCGACCCTGCCATGAACGCCCTTCGCGCCGGCGGGCAGGACCCAACACCAGAGGCCGTCGCCGAGTACCGCGAAAAGCTCGGTCTCAACGATCCGCTCCCGGTCCGCTACGTCACCTGGCTGACCAACGCCGTCCAGGGAGACTTCGGCCGGTCGTTCATCGACCAGCGGGAGGTCAGCGAAATCCTCGGCGAGCGAATCGTTCCCACCCTCCGGCTTGGTCTCGCCGCCTTCGCCTTCTCAACCTTGCTGGGGGCCACCCTCGGCATCGTCTTTGGCCTCTTCGCCAACTCCTGGCTCGACCACATTGGCCGGACCGCCGCGCTGCTCCTCGCCTCGATTCCGTCCTTCTGGCTGGCCCTGTTGCTCATCACCTATGTCTCCGAAAAGCTGGGTTGGCTACCGGTCGCCGGCTATGGCGGCATCCGCTACATGATCCTGCCTGTTCTCGCCCTCTCGCTTGCGCCCGCCGCAACGCTGATGAGGTTCACTCGCTCGGCCATGATCGAAGTCTGGCGGCAGGACTACGTCCGCACCGCGCGGGCCAAGGGTCTCGGGCAAACCCTGCTCGTTCTCCGTCACGCCCTACCCAACGCCCTCCTCCCCATCGTCACCATGGTCGGCCTCCGTTTCGGCCAGATTCTGGCGGGCGCCATCGTTATCGAAGCGATCTTCGCCTGGCCCGGCATGGGCAGCGCCCTGGTCAACGCCATCTCCGGCCGCGATCTTCCAGTCATCGGGGCGTATGTCCTCCTCGCCGGCGTGCTCTTCATCCTGGTGAACCTGCTTACCGATGTCAGCTACGCCTTCCTCGATCCTCGCATCCGTCTTGATGGCACCGGAGGACGCCGATAATGTCCAGTCTCAGCAACGCGGCCACAATTCCGGCCGCTCCGTCCCGTGGTCGAACGGTTCGGTGGCAAGTGGTCGCTATCCCATTTCAGTGGATCGGGCGTCAACGCCTGGCCTTGATCGTTCCAGCCCTGATGCTCTGCGCCATCATCACCGTTTCGCTCCTGGCCGGCGTCCTCGCTCCATACAACCCAAACCAGCTCGACATGCAGAACATGCTCGCCAAACCATCCTGGCAGCACCCACTCGGCACCGATCAACTCGGCCGCGATGTCCTCAGCCGGATCCTCTACGGTGGTCGCACCACCATCATCATGTCCTTGCTCGGTACGGCAGCCATCGTCTCGATCGGCCTGCTGGTGGGCCTCCTGACCGGCTACATCGGCGGGAAGTTCGACCTCGTCGTCTCCACCCTGCTCACCGTCCTGCTGGCCGTTCCCAGCCTGCTGCTGACACTCGCCATCCTCGGCATCCTCGGCACCGGAAATGCGACGCTCCTGGTTGCTCTCATCGGGGGTGGCTGGGTCGCCCACGCCCGGATCTTCCGGTCGTCGGTCTTCACACTTCGCGAAAGCGCCTACGTCGAGGCGGCAGAATCGATCGGCGCCAGTCGTGCTCGCGTCCTCTTTCGCCACATCACGCCAAACCTCCTCACCACGGTCGTGGTTCTCGCGACGCTCGACCTTGGCGCCCTGATCCTGATCGTCACCAGCCTCAGTTTCCTCGGACTTGGCGTTCAACCTCCCAACGCAGACTGGGGAACCATGCTCAATGAGGCCCGTACCTACTTCGGCCAGTACCCCGTGCTTGCGCTCGCTCCCGGCATCTGCATCACCCTCGTCGCACTCCTCTGCAACCTCGTTGGGGACGCGCTTCGCGATCTCGTGGACGTTGGCCGCTGAACGATCCGTTCATGAGGAAAGGAAACCGCATGACCAGCTGTCATCACCGCTGAATGCCCTCACATCAGGTCCTGTTCTCGATGTCATTCGGCGCCGGTATTGAGTGTCCGGCAAAGGAGTTAGTGACTGATGAAGCGCCACCGTAGATCTCCATCGTTCTCGGCAGTATTCTTGCTCACGGTTCTGACCAGCCTGCTCTTGTCCGCCTCTCCATGGGCAGTAACCGCTGCCCAGGAGTCGACCCCGGCTCACGTCCAGCTTGAGGACGG
>JAEZJB010000415.1 GCA_023415845.1 Chloroflexota bacterium
CGCCCCATGGCAAACCCCACCAGCGTGGCGCCAATCCCCCCAAGCATTCCCAGCACCGTGCCCGCGATGATGCCAAACACGGCACCCTGGGTGGTCATGATCAGGCTCGAGGGAACGGGAATGACCACATCGGCGAGCAGGAGGCCGACGCCGAGCGCGGCTGCGGCCACACCACCGCGTTCCAGGCGATCGGAGGGATCCACCAGGAGTGGCACGCCAAGGGCCTCGACGATGCCGAAGGCGACGAGAACGATGAGGGCAACGAGACCCCACACGATGAGGTAGCGACGAATCATCCACCTGCCTGACTGTGACCCATGCGCCAGGTTGCCACTGGACTGTTCCATTGACCTGCTCACGCCTTTCCAGTATCGCTTTCTTCCGGATCGCTGGGAGCAGGCAAACAAGAAAATTGGTCAGGGTCGGAGAGAACTCCGGGAGCGGCGTCGCCAGTCGCTCACAGCCGGGCTCGATGGATCGCCGTGGTTCAGACCTGCGGCCCGGTCGGCGTCATGCACAAAATCGGATTGAGGCCCACCGGATAGGCCGATCACCACTTCACGCCTCGCCGTTCTGGCCCTACGATCGGGAAAGGGAGTATTGGTCCCGGGTCGTCACTACGGAAGGAAGATTCATGCGCTACCACGTTACGCTGGTTTCACTGGTTTTGGCAGCGCTTCCACTGGGTGCCCTGGCCCAGAGCGCTACGCCGATTGCGACCATCGATCCGGCTGCGTACTGCACCGAAAAGGGCGGCAAGGTGGTCCACCGCACGCCGGCGCTTGGCACCAATAATCCAGACCAGTTGCTGGTGCTGGGCGGGGGCGTGGATTTCTGCGAGTTCACCGGCAGTGAGGAGGCCGAGCCACCGACGTCGACGATTGCCATCGACATCACCTCGCTGGCGGCGACGGAACCGACCTTTGCGGTGCTCGCCTACCTGACGAAGCCGCCCGTTCCCGAGTCGAACACTGGCGCCAACCCGGCCTCGCTCTACTGCGCCCACCTTGGCGGCTCCGAACTCGGCTCGACCAGCATGGGCGGTGGCGGCTGGATCACGGACGCCCGGGGCAACGATCTCGATGTGCTGGGCGCCTGCATGTTCCCCGATGGCTCGATCATCGACTCGTGGGGGATTACCTATCACAGCAACGGGACGATTCGCGGGGCAAACCTGGAACCGCTCTTCGCCTACCAGTCGAGCGAGCCACCGATCGTCTTCCCGCAGGACTGATCCTGCTTTCACCAATTGAGACCGCGAACGAGGCCGACGATTTCCCGTCGGCCTCGTTTGTTGTGCCACGAATCTGACCTGCGGACTGTTTGCGCTTCCAGCGACACCTGCCCCTGCCGACGAGCTATGTCGTCGAAAGACTGCAATACTGGCCCGGCCAACAGGTCTCTTGCCCTCATCCTCTAAAGTAGAAGGATCGGGAAAACCAGCACCCTGCGTGTGGGAGACGGCATGCCCCTGATCGAAGCGCATGACCTGGTCAAGACCTTCACCCGGACCAAACGGGTCGAAGGGTGCTTTTCCGCGGTCCGCACGCTGGTGACCCGCCAGCAGGAAACCATCGAAGCGGTGCGCGGTGTCTCGCTCACCATCGACGAGGGCGAGATCGTCGGCTACCTCGGACCGAACGGCGCCGGGAAGTCGACCACGATCAAGATGCTGACCGGCATCCTCGTGCCCACCAGTGGCACCGCGACCGTCGCCGGGGTCGTGCCCTGGGAGGAGCGCGAGCGCAACGCCTGGAACATCGGCGTCGTCTTTGGGCAGCGCAGCCAGCTCTGGTGGGAACTTCCGCTCGACGAGTCGTTCCGCGTCATCGGCAAGATGTATGGTCTCGACGCGGCAACCTACAAAAGGAACCTGGCACTACTGACCGAGCTGCTCGACATGGGTCCGTTCCTGGCGACCCCGGTGCGGCAACTCTCGCTCGGGCAGCGCATGCGCGGCGACATCGCGGCCGCCATGCTCTACGAACCCCGGATCCTGTTCCTCGACGAACCAACCGTCGGGCTGGACGTGGTCGCGAAGGAGCGGATGCGATCGTTCATCGAGGAAATCAACCGCGAGCGGAAGACCACCGTGGTGCTGACCACCCACGATCTCGACGATGTCGAACGCCTCTGCCAGCGAATCGTCATCATCGACCACGGCACGGTGGTGTTCGACGGTGCCACCCGCGACCTCCGACGCCGGTTCGCCCCGCACCGGATGCTGGACATCACGATCGAACCGGGTGGTGAACTGGCCCTGGCGGCCCTGATCGATGACCTTCCGCCCGGCATCACCCTGGCGAATACCAGTGAGTTCGGCGCCGCCTTCCACGTCGACCCGGCGGTGATTCGCCCCGCCCAGGCCATCGCCGAAGTCGCCAACCGGGTTCCCCTGGCCGACCTGGCCGTCCGCGAGCCGGATCTCGATGGCATCATTCGTCAGGTCTATGGCGCCCGCGAGAATGGCCCATGACCATCCCCTTCCGACTCAACCCCGCATGGCTCGAAATTGCCCGGATCTCTGCCCGCTCCGTAGCGGCCTATCGATTCGGCTATCTCACCACGCTGGTTTCCCTGGCGCTGCAGCTGTTCATGCTGCGGGCGGTGTGGATGGCAATCTACGACGGTCGCGACGCCCTCAATGGCATTCTGGCCGAAACCCAGGTCGTCTTCATCTCCATCGCTCTCCAGCAGCGTCTGCTCCTGCAGATGTTCATCGACTGGACGATTCAGGGACAGGTGACCAGTGGGAAGGTCGCCCTCGACCTGATCCGGCCGCTCGGTTTCGTCCAGCAGATGATCGCCCGCCAGGCTGGCCGCACGTTCGGGCACCTGCCGTTCGTGCTGATCATGATTCCGGTGGCCCTGA
>JAEZJB010000005.1 GCA_023415845.1 Chloroflexota bacterium
CGTTCAGGAAGACGAGATCGTCAACGACGACCGCTTCGTGACGCTGGAGGGCGCCCTGCGTGATGCCCAGAACCAGGTTGAGTCGGCGGCGACGTCCGAGGCCAGCGGCGCCGACGCTCTCAGTGGCGCCGAGCGCGATCAGCTGACCTACGACGCCGAGCAGCAGGTCAAGAAGATCAACGAGGAGCTTGAAGCCAACATCAAGCTCGAGGAAGCCCAGCGCGACGAAATTGTCAAGCAGATGAAGGCCATCCGTGAGCGCGAAATCCTCACGGAAACCCAGTACCGCGAGCTCTCCGAGATCGTGCCGCCGGGTGTCTTCAAGGCTGGCATGGGCGCCGAGGCCGTCTACAACTACATCTCCTCCAAGGTCGACCTCGACCAGCTCGCGCTCGAACTGCGCAACGAGATGCAGGTCCCGTCCGAGGTGCGCCGCAAGAAGGCCACCAAGCGGCTCCGCGTCGTCGAAGCCCTCCGCAAGAGTGGCAACAAGCCGTCGTGGATGATCTTCACCGCACTGCCGGTCATTCCGCCCGAACTGCGCCCGATGGTTCAGCTCGACGGTGGCCGCTTCGCGACCTCCGACCTCAACGACCTCTACCGCCGCGTCATCAACCGCAACAACCGCCTCAAGCGACTGCTTGAAC
Organism: Chloroflexota bacterium; assembly: GCA_023415845.1. Classification (GTDB taxonomy): domain Bacteria; phylum Chloroflexota; class Chloroflexia; order Thermomicrobiales; family UBA6265; genus JACCYX01. Next base: position 648 of record JAEZJB010000005.1, read on the forward strand.
TGGGCGCGCCGGACATCATCGTCCGTAACGAAAAGCGCATGCTCCAGGAAGCGGTGGATGCCCTGATCGACAACGGTCGCCGTGGCCGCGTGGTCTCCGGATCGGGCAAGCACAAGCTCAAGAGCCTCAGCGACATGCTGAAGGGCAAGCAGGGCCGCTTCCGCCAGAACCTGCTCGGGAAGCGCGTGGACTACTCCGGTCGTTCCGTGATCGTGGTTGGTCCGGACCTTGCACTCGATGAGTGCGGCCTGCCGAAGCGAATGGCGCTCGAGCTCTTCAAGCCGTTCGTCATGCGTCGACTCGTCGACCGTGGTCTCGCCCACAACATTAAGTCCGCCAAGCGCCTCGTCGAGCGGGTCAACCCGAGCGTGTGGGACGTGCTCGAGAGCGTCATCGGCGACTACGTCGTGCTGCTCAACCGCGCCCCTACCCTTCACCGTCTCGGTATCCAGGCATTCCGCCCGCGCCTGATCGAAGGATCGGCCATTCAGCTTCACCCGCTGGTGACCACCGCCTTCAACGCCGACTTCGACGGCGACCAGATGGCCGTTCACGTGCCGCTTTCGCGAGCTGCGCAGAACGAGGCCCGCGAGCGCATGCTCTCGGTCCGCAACCTGCTCTCACCGTCGAGTGGTGAGCCGATCGTGTCCCCAACGCAGGACATCGTGCTCGGCATCTACTACATCACGTCCGAGCGCAACTACGAAGAGGACCTGCAGAACGGCACCGTGCCGCGCGGCTGGGGCAAGACCTTCTCCTCCCTGGAAGAGGTCAAGCTGGCCTACGACGCCGGTGTGGTCGATCTCCAGGCGAAGATCAAGGTTCGCACCGACCGCGATGGCGGCGTCTCGAAGATGATCGAGACCACCGTTGGTCGCGCACTCTTCAACCAGATCCTGCCGACCGATCTCGGCAAGTACTACAACGACACCATGGGCCGGAAGCAGTTGCGTGGCGTGGTGGCCGACAGCTACCGCACCTACAGCGACCCGCAGCACACGGCCAATGTGGTCAACGCGATCAAGAAGCTTGGCTTCGAGTTCTCGACCAAGGGTGGGCTCACCTTCGCCCTCTCCGATGTCACCACGTCGGAAACCAAGGTTGATATCGTCGCCAAGGCAGAGTCTCTCGCCAGTGGTATCGAGCGTCAGTACCGACGCGGTCTCGTGACCGAGGACGAGCGGCTGCGTGAGCTGGAAGACATCTGGAACGATGCCCGCGACACGCTGTCGAAGGACGTCGAAAATCGGCTTCGCGGTCAGAACTCCGTCTACATGATGGCGGACTCCGGCGCGAAGGGAAACATGAACCAGATTTCCCAGATGGCCGGTATGCGCGGTCTCGTGCTCGATCCTTCGGGCAAGATCATCGACATCCCGATCAAGTCCAACTTCCGTGAAGGCCTCACGGTGCTTGAGTACTTCCTCTCTACCCACGGCGCCCGGAAGGGTCTGGCCGACACCGCTCTGCGTACGGCTGACTCTGGCTATCTCACCCGCCGCCTGGTCGACGTGGCGCAGGACGTCATCATCACGATGCACGACTGCGGCACCGAGCACGGCATGGAGGTCGTCCTCGAAGACGATGCCGGCAAGCGAATGTCGGACGACGAGTTCCGCGCCCGGGTCACCGGTCGTATCCTCGCTCAGCCGATCGCCAACCCGGAAACGGGCGAAGTCATTCTCGATCGTGGCGATGAACTCTCCGAGTACGTCGTTGCCGAGGATGGCCACGTGATCGACTACGTCCAGCGCGTGCTCGACTCCGGCGCCAAAAAGGTCAACGTTCGCACCGTCATGGTCTGTGAGGCGCCGCATGGCGTCTGCCAGATGTGCTACGGCCGCAACCTTGCCAGCGGTGAAATCGTCCAGTTCGGCGAGGCGGTCGGTATCATCGCTGCCCAGTCGATTGGTGAGCCGGGCACCCAGCTCACGATGCGCACGTTCCACACCGGTGGTGTGAACCGCGCCGACATCACCAGCGGTCTCCCCCGCGTCGAAGAGCTCTTCGAGGGGCGTTCGCCGAAGGGTGCTGCCCTGCTGGCCCACAAGCCGGGCGTGGTCTCGATCGAGGAAACCGACACGGGTCGCGTGCTCGTGATCTCGTCGGTCGAGCAGGACACCTGGCGCACGATGCTGCCGGACGGCTACGACGTGGTGATTCCGGAAGGCACTCGTGTCGACAAGGACAAGACGGTCATCGCGACCGGTCCAGACGGCGAGAAGCTGACCTCCGGCATCGCCGGAAACTTCTTCCTCGACGGTCGCACGGTCTACGTGCGTGACGAGAAGGAAGACCGAGAGACCTATCCGATTGCCGTCGGCGACCAGTTGCTGGTCGAGGATGGCGACGAAGTGCTGCCGGGTACCCAGTTGACCGAAGGCCCGAAGGATCCGCATCAGGTCCTCGCCACCCTCGGTCCGGATGCCGCCCAGCGCTACATCATCGAGGAAGTGCAGAAGGTGTACCGCTCGCAGGGCGTGAACACCAACGACAAGCACATCGAGGTCATCTGCCGCCAGATGCTCCGCAAGGTTCGCATCCAGTTCCCGGGTGACACCGATTTCCTCGAAGGTGACATGGCCGACAAGTACGACTTCAACCTCAAAAATGAAGCCGTGCTTGCCCAGGGTGGTGAACCTGCCACGGCCGTCTCCCTGCTCCTCGGACTCACCAAGGCCTCGCTCGAGACGGATTCGTTCCTCTCGGCAGCCTCGTTCCAGGAGACCACGCGCGTGCTGACCGAAGCCGCAATCAACGGCAAGGTCGACCACCTGCGCGGTCTGAAGGAGAACGTCATCATCGGCAAGCTGATCCCGGCCGGTTCCGGCTTCGGTGCCCGCGAGGCGCTGGCCGAAGAGCGGTCGAGCCTCCAGGAGCAGACCCTGGCTGCGCTCAGTGCGCCGGTGGAAGCGGCCGAGGACGAGGACTACGCCGAGCTGATGGAGGCGGGCTACCTGCCTTCCACCACCACCGCGGTGCTCGAAGGTGAAGGATTCGACGGTGAAGTGCCGGACGAAGCCAACCTCGAGATCGGCATCACCGACGAAGTCGAGGACAATCCTCCGACCTAGTCGATGAGTAAAAACACCCCGGGATGGAATCTCCATCCCGGGGTGTTTGCTTTTTCTGCCTCTTTGCCGATCCTCAGTTCCAGTAATGTCGACCCCGGTTGTCGGCGACTCACGACCGAAAGTCCGAATGTCCTGAAGCCGGATACTCAGCTGGCGGCGACCCTGGTTTCCTCTGCCAGCTGCTTGAGATAGGCGAGGTTCTCTCGCAGCCGGTCCTCGAGCTTCCGCTCGGTGCTGAAATCCTCAACACCTACCCAGCCATCGTAGCCCACCGCCCGGAGTGCCACGAAGAGCGCCCGCTGATCGATGATTCCCTTGTTCACGGGCGCCCAGTCACATTTCCACTGGACCGAGCCGTCGTCGTTGTATTTGACCGGGAACCACCGGGCATTCTTGATGTGGACATGAGCCAGGTAGGGGCCCAGCATTTCCAGCGCCATCCGATGGGTCTCATACCCTTCGTGGGCCATGTTCCCACCATCGTGAATCACACCCACATACTCTGGATCGAGTCCGTCGAGAAAGATCCGTGCCGAACTCGCAGAGGGCGTGATGGTTCGATGGTGGAGTTCGAGGAGAGCCTTGACGCCATGCTTTTTGGCCAGCTCGACCACTTCCCGATACTGTGCCCGGGCCGAGTCGAAGAGGGGGCGGAAGGGGGCCACGCCATCATAGGCGGGTACGGTAATCCGTAATTGCGAAGCTCCAATTGCCCTCGCGCCCTGCATCGCCAGGTCCACCCCTTCCAGATCGTCGCACTTGACATAGGTACCAAGCGAGGGAATTTCGAGACCAGCGTTGCGCGTCAGTTCGACCCAGATCCCGGCGTCGGCGACGAGGGTGGAGAAGGGCAGGGTGGCCTGGTTGTTGGCCCAGAACGTCGGAGCCGCAGCGCTCTCCGGCTGATCCTGAATGCGCCATTCGATCCCGTCGTAGCCGA
>JAEZJB010000041.1 GCA_023415845.1 Chloroflexota bacterium
GGCTCCGGGAGTCCGAGGCGTTCCACCGAATTCGGAAGACCAGCATGGATGCGCGAAAGTCCATGAAAGAGGTGGCAGAGGCGATTCTGCTGGCTTATGAGATGGAATTCTCGATCGGCCGCAACACCGAGGACTCGGCGGACGGGACAGAATAGGTCCTCGTCCGAGCCTACAAGACCCGCAATGCATCAAGCGAGCCACTGCCATTCAAACGCAGCGGCTCGCTTTTGTTATGGGGCAAGAGCGAAGAGTCCACTGGTCCAGTAGACATCTCGAATTCTCCCAGCCAGAGACTGATTAGCCGACCGGTGACGCGGGTGGAGTGGCTTGCGGAGTCGAACCAACTACTGGAGTGCCATCGAGGACTGACTCGGTAATCACCACCCGGATGCGATTGTCGTCCATGTTGGCGGTTTGCCATGTCGTCCCGGGCGGCAGCGACACTTCCGGCGAGAGGATATGCACGCCGGGTTCCAGCCCCGTGACGTCAACCAGGACGGTGATGTCGGCGGGCGTCATTTGCTGGAGCACATCGGCAGGAGCCGAGACGTCGATGGAGACCGTTTCCGGCTCGACGGTGACCTCATAGCCACTCTCGAGACCCAGGACATCAATTGGCAGGTCGGGCAGCGTCTGGGAGGTCGTGGTGGCGTTCTCGATGGCTACACGCACTTCAACCGTGCCGTCGGCGGGTTCGATGATCGTGACACCTTCGGGAAGGTCAGCAATGCCGACCATGGTGCTGACCGACTCAGTGGCGCCCGAGATGTCGACCGGGTCGGTATTGACGAAGAGGAGATCGGCGAGCAATTCCTCGGGGCCATCGACGACGATGGTGTCGGGCAAGGCACGGCGCTGTTGAACGGCGAAGCCCTCTTCCGGCGTGCCGATCACGTTCGGGATGACCGAGACCGAGCGGCCCTGCAGCTGAACCTCGACATTGGCGAGGACCGTATCCGGCAGGATGGTGACTTCAGCGATCGGCTGTCCCGCCGCATCGACCGCTACCGGCGTTAGCGACGTGTCGTAGCTGCGGTTGGTCTGATCGATGGTGATGGGGAGGACGACGTCCTGCACGCGATCGATTGCGCTGCTGGGTCCGGTGACCGTGACTTGCGAGACGCGAGGTTCCACCTCGCTATTGGTGACGACATCGCCGCTCGCTTCGGTTTTCTCAACCCTGAGCGGGAGCACGATCGAGATGCGGTCATCGACCTGGATCGTGACTTCCCTCGGCTCGACTGCGACATCGGAGACGTTGGCGCCGGAGACGGTGAGCGGTACCTGGAATGTGCCGGCTTCGGCAATGCCCGTGGTGTCGGCGGTGACTGTGAGCTCGGAGAGCCGAACTGCTTCCACGTCAGAGCGAGAGCCGCTGACGGTCACCCGGGCATCGGGCAGGGACGTCACGATCTGGAGATTGTCCGGGAGGCTGCCAGGCTGGATGGTGATGCCAGCGAGGCTCCGTTCGCGGTAGGGATCCTGGATTTGCGTCACCCAACCCCAGAGCAACACGGAGAGGAGCAGCGAGATGGCGAACCGCAGCAACTGCTCGCGAGTAGGGCGCCAGGCCCTGATTTCCTGGAGGCGGCTGCGTACTGGCGCCTGGGACATGCTAACTCCGGGTCCTGGTGTTCGTGCGGGATGCGGCCGGGGTTCGCCGCCGGTCGGTGGCGGTCCCGTTCTGGCCAAAGAGATTGGACAGCGTGAACCGGCCCGCTGGCCGATTGGCGGCTGGCGTGTCGGGCGACTGGAGCTTCAGCAACGTACGGAGCACGCGCCGCAAGCGGTCCTGGTCGAGATTCCGGATCAGGCGACCGGAGTGCGCCACCGACATCTGGCCCGTTTCCTCGGAGACGACCACCGCCAGGGCGTCCGATTCCTCGGTGACGCCGATGGCGGCGCGATGCCTGGTGCCCAACTGACTGGAGGCGGAAATATTGTCGGTCAAGGGCAGCACCACGCTGGCCGCGAGAATGCGATCACCGTGAATGATGACGGCGGCATCATGCAGCGGGGAATTGGGGAAGAAGATATTGATCAGCAACTGCCGCGAGATCTCAGCGTCGAGGCTGACGCCCTTGCTGACATAATCCTGCAACCCGGTTTCGCGTTCGATGACCATGAGGGCGCCGTAGCGGAGACGGGAGAGCTGGCTGGCGGCCCGGACAATTTCATCGACGGCGTGATCCCACTGGGTGTCTTCCTGATGGGGGAAGGGGTTCTTGAGCCACGACCCGGTGTGGCCGAGTTGTTCGAAGGCCCGGCGCAGTTCTGGCTGGAAGATCACGGGGATGGCGATGAGCAGGGCCGGCCAGACAACACGTAGCAACCAGCCGAGGGTGCTGAGGTCGAGGGCCCAGGCGAGCAGGAAGAGGATGGCAAAAAGGGTAACGATGCCTCGGATCAGGGTGAGTGCGCGTGTTCCCTGAGCGACCCAGAGAAGCCAGTAGATGATGAAAGCGACGACGAGAATATCGACGATGGTTCGGAGGTTCCAGAGTTTCTCCAGCAGCCAGCCCACGTTATCCATGGACACCGTCCGTCGCGGTGAGCATCGCGTATTCGATTGGCGACTCTGGCCAGCTCGTCACGGTCGTCTCTCGTCCCGGATACAGTGGTGTTGCCGTTTCCACCTGATCCGCACCTGTTCGATCATTCCTGCGTCGTCTGAGGTTCCGCCTTATCGCGCAGCCCTCGCAGCGGATGTCGTCAGTCTACCGCCGCGACGGACGACGCATCTGGCGAATGTGCCCCGGTCGGCGGTAATCCTCGGCATCGACCTGAACATACCGAGACAATCGATGGTCCTGAATACGGGAAGCCACGCGGTCGTCGATCTTTTTCAGGTCGACATTTGACGTAATGACCGTTGGCATCTGCTCCATGTACCGGTGATTCACCACCTGGTAGAGCTTCTCCTGCGCCCAGGGAGTTGCGTTTTCGGTGCCGAGATCGTCGAGCACAAGGAGCTGGGCTCCCTTGATCATGCCGAAGAGATCATCGTAGCCGGTTCCGGCCCGAGGGTCGAAGCTGGCGCGCAGGTGATCGAGCAAATCGGGGACGGCCGCGACGTAAACGCTCATATTGTGGTGTTCGAGCGCGTACTTGGCGGCGGCCACGGCGAGATGGGTCTTGCCAGTGCCAGTGGGACCAGAGAGGAAGAGCCAGTGGCTCCCGGGTTCCTGTGCGAACTGGAGCGCAGCCTCGTAGGCTTCGGAGACGCCATCGACGTGCGGATCGAAATTATCGAACGATAACTCGCCGTACTTTTCGAGGTTGGAGAGACGGGAGAGTTCGTCGCGACGTCGTTCGGATTGCTCGCGTTGCTTGCATTCGCACGGGAAAAGCTGACCAAAGAGCGGATGACCGACTGGAAAGTCACCGCGCAACCACCCTGCGTCCTGACAAATAGGGCAGCGAACGATGTCGCGACTGGAAATCACGATTTCGCCGGTGGCGGTGCTGGATGGTGGTCGGATCGGGATGTTTCGAATGACGTCGCCGATGCGCTTCATGACGATGCTCTTTTCCGACTGCCGAAGGACTTGCGGCGGGACCTAGTCCCTATCTTCGTTGCGGCCTGATGCCTGCCAGTTTTCGAGGATGCGTGAGACATACCGCCAACTACGTCGATTGTAGGAGACTGCCTCGGTCAATGCGTCTTCAATCCAGTCGTCCGGGTATTCCTCGATGGCGCGAGAAATCTGGTCGGCAATGAGTGGAGTGAGCGGGCCGATGTTTTGTTCGTACAGTCTAAACGCATTCGGACGGTCGATCACGATTTGTGGCGGAGATTCGTCCGGCCAGAGCGTTCGTGGTGGCGCGAGTTGCCCGGTTTCCATCAGCCGAACACTGCTGCGGTTTTCGGGGGTGTTGAGATAGTAGAAGACGGCCTGCCGCCGCCCTTCGGTGGAGACGAGGCGGATCAGGGTCCCTCGCGCCAGGGCAAGCTCGAGGCCCTTGGCAATGCGGGTGTCCGGGGCGCGCGGACTGCCTTCGACGCGCAGGGCATTGCGCAGGATGCGGTCGCGCAGGATGGCCTTTTCGGCCAGGGGCTGGGCGAAACCGCC
>JAEZJB010000046.1 GCA_023415845.1 Chloroflexota bacterium
CGATTTCTCACGCTCAGCGATGGATCAATGCACCGTGCCGTGCAGGTAGGTGCTGGGGCCGACGTGGTGGAGGAGCACCTGTGGGGTGCGGCCATGGGGCGCGGGTGTCATTGCGGTGACGGTTTCATCGGCGGCCGCTGGCGGTAATCCGTCGCCGCGGAGCCCTTCGGCCAGGACCCGACCACTCATCGTTTCCGGCATGGGGATGCCGAGCAGCGAGAGAATGGTCGGGGCGAGGTCGATCGCGCCGGTGGGGGTGCCGGAGGTGATGCCCTCGGCGAAGGATGGTCCGCTGGCGATCAGGGTGGCGTGCAGGTCCCATGGCGAAGCCGACCCGTGGGACGACTTGAGGGCGGACTGGGTGGTGAGGGCCTGGACCGTGCCCGGTACGCCGAACTCGTTGCGATCGTTGGTCCAGGTGGGCGAGATGGCGAGGAGCGGCGCGCGATCGTTGGTAAAGCCTCCCCAGAGATGCTGGAGCGGGATCACCCCAGGCAGGCCGGAGAGTTCGCCCGTGCCGCCAAAGACGACATCGCACCAGGACTGGGCGTAGAGCCAGTCGACGAGCGGGGCGAGACTCTCCGCACCTGGAATGTCCGTGCCAGGCTGGGGATAGAGGTAGTCGCTGGCGGTGGCCAGTGGCGGGAGCGGGCGACCAATCTCGCGCTCGGCCACGTTCAGGTAGTCGCGCAGGGTGTTGTGCGAGCGAATCGTGGAGTGACCGTGGTCGGACATGAACACGACATCGACCTGGTCGCGGATGCCCATCCGGTCGAGGGTGACGAGCAGGCGACCGACGCAGGAATCCACTTCTTTCATGGCAACGATGGATTCCGGTGAGCCGAGCCCATACCGATGCAGGCTCGAGTCCGGTTCGGCGAACCAGAGCACGATCACCTGGTTGTCCGGATCGGGCAGGAAGATCTCGGTGACGGCGCGGGTGGCGTAGTCGAGGCGTTCGAGGTGCGGGGTGGCGGGCGGCGGAATCTCCCCAAGTTTTTCGCGCAGGTCGTAAAGGTCGGCGAGGCCGAAGGCGGAGCCGGGGTTGACGAGGCGGGCGCGGTGGTTGGGGGTCCAGAGCACGTTCGACCCGGAACTGCCGGTTCCAGCGACCGCGAGGCGCCGACCCCGCTCGGCAAGGATGTCGCCCATGGCGGACGCCATGAGGATCGTGCCGGTGGCCACGCCCAGGGCGTCGAGGTGTTCGTAGCTGGATGTGTCGATGATGTGGTCGGGGCGGGCGTCAGGAACGAGCATCGTGTTGGCGACGATGCCGTGCCGTCCTGGCGGGGAGCCGGTGGTGAGCGTGCTCATGTTGACGCGCGTGTGGGTGGGGTAGACCGCATGGTGGTGGGCGAAGCGGACCCCGGCCCCGGCGAGGGTGGTGACGTTTGGCATCGTGCCCGGTGTGATGAGGTCGGGTCGCAAGCCATCGGAGCCGATCACCAGCACGCGCCGTGGGTTGCGGGTCTCGCCAGTGGTCATGCAGTCTCGCCTCCAGCCAGTTTCCGGGTTCGTACGTCCTGTTCCTGCCTCCATTGTTGCCGGATTGGGCCGGTGGTCAACACGCGGCTGACCCGACTCGCCGGTGACCGAGCCATGGCACAAGGTTCGGGTGAGTGGGTCGCTGTGGCGGGTGGGGGTGTGTTGCTGGTCGGGAGGGGGAGGTTTGTGGGGTGAGGAGGCAGTGCCGAACGCCGCTTCTACCTGCCGAAGCGGCGTTCGATGCATGCGCTTCCCAGGGCGCACCTCATCTCACCTGCACCCGGTGAGGCACCATTGGCGATGCCAGGGGCATCTAGCAATTCGTCGTTGATTGCTATATTTGAGGCTAAATGGATGCGTGGGCCACTGCAACGTATGCGAATACATCTTTCGATGAAGGTGATGAAACGATGGCCCGAAGTCGCGTACCGGACGAGCGCGTCGCCGGTGGAGCGATGCTCAGGAAGTTGCGCCATGCGGCTGGCCTCACCCTGGCGGACCTTGCCGGTCGGCTGGAGGATGCCAGCCTGCGGGTGGATGCCGCTCACCTGCAGCGGATCGAAACGGGCCAGATCGCGCGTCCGACAGCGGAGACGGTGGCGTCGATCCTGACTAGTGGGTTGGATGCGCCGTTCCTGGTTCGACGCGACGTCTTCAAGGCGTATGGGTACCGGCTGCCCTGGGAGCTTCCCACCCCGCAGGACATTGCCCTGGCGCGTGAAATCTGTCGGCCCGAGGTGTCGACGGCCACCTGGCCGACCTACTTCATGGACTATGCGCTGCGGATCTGGGCGTGGAACGACTACTTTCCACGCCTCATCGGATGCGCGCCCGACGATCCTGCGATTCAGCGGTTCATGGGGCTGACTCACGTCGAGATCCTGCTCAATCCCGACCTTGGAGCGAGCCAGCAGGTTGCGAATGCAGATGACTTCGTGCCGTTGATGCTGGCCATGTTCAAGGCCGAGACGCGCGGCTTCCAGCACGAGAGGTGGTTTCTGGACCTGGTCGAGCGAGCACGCGGGTGGCCCGGGTTTTCGGACGTCTGGGAGCAGCTGCCAGACGATGCTGACCGGGTGCTGCCCGCCCAGCCGGTGCTGCCGATTGCCATCCGAGTTCCTGGCGTCGATCCGGTGATGCGGTTTCGGATCACGCACATTACCATCATGCACGACCCAAGGTTCAGGATCGTGCACCTGATTCCTTATGGGGCCGCCACGCTCCGCGAGTGTGCCGTCTGGGCCGAAGAGGCCGGGGAATTGTAGCGACGAAATATTGAAGGAGAATGCTCTGCCGACCAGCAGGTCGCGAGTGATCGGCCGTCCAGGTCGGCCGATCACTTTCACTGTAGTGAGTGGCAGGACGTCATGGTGTGGCGGCTGCGCCGAACCAGGTGGGGAGATGAGTGACGAGGTCCTGCTGGTCGTTTCCGATCCAGGCGACGTACCCGTCGGGCCGGAGCAGCACGGCGGGCGCGTCGAGATCGGCGCTCGTGTCACCGACGTAGTCGATTCGATCCTGCCAACCGGCAACGGAAAGCGTGCCGGTCTGGTCGAGGAGCAGTCCCCGGCCGTCGTGCATCAGGTCGTAGAGCTTGCCGGTGGCCAGCGGGATGTTGCGCAGTCGCCGGCCGACCAGGGCGTTGCCCGACCCGAAGTCGTAGCGAATGCCGATGCCGGTGACCTTCTCGATGAGGAACCGGTTGACGTCCTCAAACGCCAGTAGGTCGGTCACCAACTGGCGCACCGCCTGCGGACCTGGCTCGGGGGCGATGAGTTCGGCCTGGGCGCGGGTGATGGTCAGGACATCACTGGCGACCGGTTGGCGTTCGGCCTGGTAGCTGTCCAGCAGCGATGACGGCGCCCAGCCGCGAACCTCGGCGGCGAGCTTCCAGCCGAGATTGAAGGCATCCTGGATGCCCAGGTTGAGGCCCTGGCCACCCATCGGCGGGTGAATATGGGCGGCATCACCCGCAAGGAAAACTCGCCCAACGCGATAGTGCGTCGCCAGCCGGGTCGCGTCCGTGAAGCGAGTCAGTCGTCGCGGCGCATGGGCCCCGAAATCGGTGCCGGCATGCGCCCGCAACTGGCTGCGGAATTCGTCAAAGGAGGGGGGTGTGGCTCGGTCTTCGGCCACGCTCGCCGCCGGGACGACGGCACGTTGCCAGCCGTCTCCGGCCGGGCCTATCCCGAAGCCAAGGTGGGTTTGCCGAACTTCAGCGACCACAGCGGCGAGCTCAGCGGGTGGGGTGGTGACCTTGATTTCCCCGAGCAACCATTCGCGGCGGGCGGGTTCTCCAGGGAAGTCGACATTCAGCTGCCGGCGGACCAGACTGCGACCGCCGTCGCAGCCGACCAACCACAGGCCACTCATGCGCGTGCCGTCGGCGAGTTCGATCGTGACGCCGTCATCGTTCTGGGTAATGCCAGTGACTTCATGGTTCCAGCGGATCTCCGCGCCAAGCCGTCGCGCATGATCGACCAGCAGACGATCGGTGACGGGCTGCGGAATCCCCAGGATGTAGTCATGGGCGGTGTCCAGACCGGCTGGCCAGGGCGTGTTGATGCCGGCGAAACGCGCGGCCTGCGGATAGACCTGGCCATGGGCGAGGAACTGGTCGAGCAGACCCCGCTGATCGAGGATTTCGATACTGCGTGGATGCAGTCCCAGTGAGCGCACCGGTTCGACTGGTCCCGGATTCTGTTCCAGGACCATCACGTCTACGCCGTGGAGCCGGAGCTCACTGGCCAGCATCATGCCGGTTGGTCCACCGCCGCAGATGATTACCTCAGACATGCATCCCCCTCGGTAACGAACGACCACGAGGTCGCGGGCAACGCTGAACCTGCTGCACCCAGGCGGCTCGTGCCTGGCGGCAGCAGGTTCAAACAGTGGCCATCGACCTCGACCGTAAACGTGCCTGCTCCGAGGTTGTGACATTGCATTCAGGAAACGGGGATATCCGGTCCACCAGCGTTGGGTTCCTGCTACCTGGCTCGCGACGCGATGAGTCGGATTGAGGTGGTAGCTGTCGTCGGGAAGTGGCGACGCCGCCTGCGTGCATCGCCAGCGGCTGGGGGTAGATCCGTGCCTGTGGGAGAGATGAGGCCCGCCCCCACGGTCGGGGGACTGACCGTGTCGGCTTGGCATGATCGGTGGCCAATGCGTGGGCCGTGGGCGTAGTCGGTCACCACCTGGCCGGGAAGGATGGGTGAGCGGGGGTCAGCGCCAGGGGCGTGGGCTTTCCAGATAGAGCGCCGCCAGCCCGGTGAGGATCAGGGCGATGGCGATCAGGTCGGTCAAGGTCATGCGGGGTCCCTGCGAGCGTGGAACCGGCCGGAGTTCACCACTCCGGCCGGTGGCATGGATGTGAGTCGATCGTGAATGCGTCAGGCAGCGGGATTGCTGGCCGCCAGGGCCTCCTTGCGTCCGGAATGCACCTCGATGCGGCGGGAGCGGGCAGATTCGACCTTGGGCAGGGTGATGCGAAGGATGCCGTGCTCGGCCCAGGCGGTGACATGGTCGGCATCGATCTGGAAGGGCAGGGTCACACTACGCCGGAACGCACCGCTGGAGAGTTCGGAAACGTACCAGGTGGCATCGCGGGCATCGTCGGCGTCGGCGGCATTGCGCAACGTGCCGCTGATGGTCACGGTGTTTTGCTGAACGGCGATATCGACATCATCGGGGGAAACGCCGGGCAGGGCCGCGATCACGACGGCATGGTCGGCAGTCGAGTAGACGTCAATCGGGACCGGAGCCGCCCACGAGCCGCTTGTTGGGGTGCGGCGGGACGTCGGCTCCAGGCTCATCGCCTGAGACGTGAGGCGTTCCATGTCGTTGCGGAGGGAAACGAGTTCGGAAAAGAGCGGGGAACGAAACATACGTGATACCTCCATCAAACGATCCGAACGGATCCGAATCAGATGACAGCGGCAAAACGCCGAGTCGCACAAACACTATAGAAACCTGTCAACACCGTGTCAAGAGGTTGATTCGCTCTGTGTGAGACGTGGGCCGAGGTTTCACGCGCCAGCCGCCGAATAGCCGGTGGGGAGATCGGCTTCGCTGGGGAACGGCACGGCCGGATCGAAACCCTGACGGAAGAACTCGTTGTAGAGATCGGCGAGGATCTGATCCTGGTCGACGTCACCAACGGCCATCCACGTGCCGAAATAGTTCCCGGCGCGGAAGAGGATGACCGTAACCGGGCCGCCGAACCGGTCGGTGCCGACGATCAGCACCTGATCGTCGTTAAGGGGTAGAAGGCGTAGAGCGGACTCATGTACGGTGAGGTCGGTAGGAATGGTGGCGCGCACCTGCTCAAAGAAGCGCTCTGCCGAGGTCGCGGTGTCCATCTCCCAATTGGTCATCAGGATGAACTGCACGACATCGATTGCCGCCGGGTCATCCTTGAAGAACGCACGTGTGTCAGCGGCGATCGCACCGTCTGGCACCGATGGATCGGCAGTGGGGGAAGCGGGCTGCGTCGTTCCCGGGGACGTCGTGATCGCGGCGATCACGAGGCAGATCAGTAGTGCCGACACCAGTCGAGTCATGGACCATCGCTCCCGCCGGTAACGTGGGACATGCAAGCTCCCGCGTGCCGCTCTTTACCCTGCTCGATGTGTCATGGCACGAACGCTCCCGGGTACGAATCGCGTGGGCGAAACGACGCAGGAAGCCACCCGGACCAATTCGCTGCAGGTTCACCGATTCATGCTGGACCCGGCGACATCCTATCAGACGTTCGGGGCCTCCGGCAGGGTGCGACCACAGAATCGCCTCCCCGCTGACATCTGTCAGCGGGGAGGCGATCTGGGTTCATGGATTGCTGCATGCGCCGGGACCCGTGGCCGATCGGTTGTCTTATTCCCCGTCGCGCTGCTCGGGGCGTTCGATTTCCGGATCGCGGTCGGGCGTGAGCTGGTTCCAGATCTCGTAATCGGTTGTCTTCTTCGCCACCAGATACTCGGACCGTTCGACCACCTGACCGCCGATCGCCTTGAACGGTCCGCGCTCGCGGTTGTTGAGGTCGAGGTAGACGGCGCCTTGCTCGAGCGGCGTGCCGACTTCCAGGACTTCCAGCCGGGAGAGGTCCGCATGGCTGAGGTCGGGCAGGGAGCGGACGATGTCCTTGTTCTCGGCGGCGGGTTCGACATGGTCGAGTTGGGCCTGCCGAATGGAGTCTGGCGTTTCCGGCGCCAAATCCTCGGCGAAGCTCTCGTCAACCGCTTCCGGACCGGTCGGGTTGGTCGCCATCTCGCGCTCGACATCGTGAGTCTGGGCATGCCGGGCTTCGGGACCGCCGATATCGGAATAGGGCTTGCGGGCATCACCGGGGCTGTGATCGTCGGACATGTGTCCCTCCTGTTGAACCTGCCGGTGCAGACTCGCCGTCCGCACCACGTTTGTCCGTAGGTATTCGAGCCTACCACCACCGGGACGGCCCGATCCGGACCAAACCGGCTCCTCCGGACCAGTTTCTGCCCGCGAGTGACCGGGCGGGGCCAGCGGGATTGTTCCGGGCGGGTGGTGGAATCTCTGCGTCCGATCGGCAAGAATCGACGGGAGTCAGCGAGGATCACATGCGATTGGCCGGGGCGCTTTGCCGGAAGGCGATTTTCCGGTGCGGGGCATGGCGGGAACGGGAAGACCAAAGGACTACCAACAGGTGGTGGAGGGAGTTGTCCGAACGATGCGTTCGCCGCAAGCGACAGGAGATGGAGCCGGGCCAGTGTCGCCGCTGCGGCTCGACGGGTTCGACCCGGCGAATCCGGGCACAAACACCAATCCCGACACGATCAGGGCGATGATCGAGCAGATGCGGATCGCTCAAACCCAGCGCCTCGGCAACCTGAAGGAACTGGATGAGAAGGTGCGGATCGCCTTCACCGCCTCCGGACTGTTCGTCACCGCGCTGGGCCTGGCCAGCCAGGAACTGGCCGAAGGCGCGAACTGGCTCCTGCTGCTGGGATATTTCCTGGCGCTGGGCGCGACCCTGCTGGTCGGGGTGCTGGCGCTGCGACTGGTGACCGTGGGCGACTCGCCAGACCTGCGGGGCATGTGGGAGGACTACGCCACGGCCCCGCTCGCAACGTACCAGCTGGCGTTGTCGAAGGCGATGGCGATGGAGGCAGGGCGGGTCGACGCAGGAATCCGGCGCAAGGAGCGTCTGGTTGGCATCTGCCTCTGGAGCCTGTTCGTCCAGTCGGTGCTGCTGGCGATCCTGCTGGCCCGCTACGTTATTGGCTGATGGGCGTTGGCGCTAGTTCTCTCTGCGGTGTGGTCTGCTGGTCACCCGTATATTTCAGGTCGTTGGCGACCGCCCCCATTCCTTTCTTCGCCCGCTGATCGAGATAGTAGAGCGTGGCGGTAATGATGCTGATGGGGTAGATCAGCACGAAAATCGCACTGGAGATGATCCCGGCGATGGGGATGGAGACACCGGCAAGGACCAGCAGGATGCCCAGCAACGGACCAGGCACGCCGACCGCATAGGTGATCAGCGCGGCCATCCCGAACGTGCGGGGCCAGTCTCCCTTGATGACCTGACGACTTGTTCGCCAGGCGGTGCTCCACTTCGCGCCGTCAATGAGGATTGCCTGGGGCGAATAGAGCCATTGGGTCGCCAGGTAGATGGCGACCGGAATCCCGATGATCGTGAGCGAGAGTAGGGTCAGCATCAGCGTATTGATGAGGGCGGCACCGACGATGCGGGGCAGGAAGGGCAGGCTGGAGCGGACGGCATCGAGCGGTCCGACCGGTTTCCTCTCCAGCACCTGGCGGGTAACAAGGATCACTCCCGGCGCAATCAGCACCAACAGGAACAGGTGGAAGAGGAATCCGATGCCCATGCCGATCGATCCGTGACTCCGGGAGGCGTCGTTCAGCAGGTCAGTCGAGATCGTCCAGCGGGTGAGCAGGTCCTGCAGGAAATTCGCGATGGCCGCTACCGGTATCAGCAGCAAACAGGAGACAACGAATGCCGAGAAATGGCGGAAGAACAGGCTCACCGCCCGCACGAAAAATCGCCAGGTAAGCACCGTCATCGCCAGGAGCAGGGCCAGCACCCCGAACGCGCCCGCCGCCACGAGTCGAGGGTGATCGGGAAAGAGCTTGAGCACGTCCCCACTGAGGTTCGCCACACTGCAAAAGAACGAACTTGGTCCCAGCCCGACCACGCGCTGGTGGGGAATGGGCAGGCTCTTCGCCCGGAGGTCGTCTGTCCAGCTGATGGGTGTGGTCCAGCGGTCGGTCACGTTTGGACTTTTCGGGCCGTCCAGCACCCACGATTGTCGCTCGCCCCAGCGGCCCTGGAATAGGGCCCAGGCAAACGGACCATTGGGGTCGATCTCGGCGGGAACGACGATCGCCTTCAGCGGAGTGGCGACCGATTCCGGATCGCTGCGGTCGCACCCGAAGCCAGCACCATGTTCACCCCAGCCCAGCCAGATCTCGTCGGCAAAATAGTCGGCGTGTGAACCCGAGGCGGGATAGGTGACGATCCGGTCACCGTCGAACTCGACCTTTCCTTCCTCCCAGGTCGCATTCTCACCCCGCTCGTGCTGGGCGAAGGTGATCATCACCGGGTCCTGGGTCAGTGCTTCCTCCGGCGTGTCCGCATCGAAGGTGAGCTGGACCATTTCCCAATCGGACTCGTGATCGTCGAGGAAGTCGTTGTAGACCCAGTAAAAGAAATACTGCAGGGCGAGCTTGCCGGGGCGCCCTTCCTCCCGCACCACGCGTGCGTAGGTAGACGGTTCGAGGCCCAGCTCGGCAATTCGCTCGTTCGACCATGTTTCGTAGGTACAGCCCGGGTTGAGCGAGTTGCCAGGCAGATCGAGGTAGTACGACGGGTCGGAGTCGACGAGATCCTGTGCCGACGGACCTTCCATGATGATGGGGTCTTCGGATTCTCCATGCTGGGCATCACGCCGCAACTTGACGCGGGGATCGTTGAGGGAGACATCGACGGCGATGGGGATGTATTGCTCACCGGACGGATCGCATGGCTTGAGTTGCTTCTTGCGCATGGCGATCGGCGCGTACTTGTCGGCCAGCTCCTGCTCGGCGGGGGTGACCGTCGTTCCGCCGAATCCACGGGCGAGCGTGCCCTCCGGACCGGCGCCGGTCTGGGGGGCCGGGGTGGCGGCCAGCGGTGTGCCAGCGGGTGCCGGTGTGGCCCCGTCCTGGGCCGCGGTGTCCGCTGGTGCGAGTGGCAGGCCGAGCATCATCACTGTTACCAGCAGCAGGCAGAGCGTCAGGGCGACAGATAACGCCCGACTACGGATCGCTTTGTGATACGCCACCTGACCACGGTGAAAGCCCCACGGCAAACCGTTCGCGTTCCGCATTTCCTGAATATCCTTTTGTGCTGCTCTGGCGTGACGAGCATGACGTCCCGTCCCACCATCATACGAACCATCTTTGGCGCTTACAACGCGTGCCACCGAGGAAACCCTCGGGAACGGTCATTGCCACAGCATCGTGGGGGACCGATATGGGCGGGAAGCACAACGTCGCCGACGGGTGATCCTGCTCGAATCGGGGATGGTCATCCGTTTCCATGTAGCTAGACTCGCAGGGAATATTCGCGTTTCGCAAATGGCCCGCGTGGCCAGGGAGAATTTCGGCATGCCACTAACCGGTGAATACGCCCCCAGCACCTCGGACTGGGCCCGCAAGCAGGCGGAGCTGTTCGAATCAACCAACGGCCAGCAGGGCGGCGAGATGCGAGGCATGAAGATCGTCGTCGTCACGTCGGTCGGTGCGAAATCCGGCAAGTTGCGCAAGACCCCGCTGATGCGGGTGGAGCATGATGGGGAGTACGCCGCGGTCGCTTCGCTGGGCGGTGCGCCGCAGCATCCGGTCTGGTACTACAACCTGAAGGCCAATCC
>JAEZJB010000137.1 GCA_023415845.1 Chloroflexota bacterium
GATCGTCGAGAGATCGATCAGGCCGCCCTCGGCCTTGGAGACGATCTTGTGGGTGACGACCACCACGTCGCCTGGTTCGAGCCGATCAATGCTGCTGGCGACCGCGTCGGCAATCATCGGCGGGAGGTCGACACCAGCGGTGACCTCCGGCAGTCCATCGACCGGCAGGATTGAAACGGTACCGGCGGGCGAAACGGTCATGAATGCTCCAGGGCAACGAGGGGAACTTCCGGCGATCGGGTCAGGGCCAGCGGTTCGAGTAACCACTGGCGGGTGGCAGGTGCCAGGTCCTGCCAGTCGGCCGGCGTGTCGAGGTCGATGGCCATTCCGGGAATCGCCTGGACCACCGCCGACGCTCCAATTCTGGAGGCGGCCTGCTGGTGAAGAGCAAGGCTTCCGGGTCCATATGCGAACTCGAATGTCTCGAGTGTCTGGCGTCCAGCAAGCAACAGGGCGTTGGTGCCCTCGTGTTGCCGGTCGGGAATGATGGTAACCGGGGAATGCGACCGGTCAATCTCCCGCAGGTCTGATTCCGACACTTCTGGCAGATCGGGGAAGACGACGAGCAATCGCTCGGCACCAAGATCCAGAGCATAACGCCGACCAAAGTCGATCGCGGCATTGAGGCCGGGCGGGACATCTGGCAGCGCAGTCGCGATCCCCCGAGCCATCAGATCGCGGAGGTTCGCATCGGAAGTCAGGATCACGATCCGATTGGCGATGCCGCTACGGGCGATGACTTCGATCAGGCGATCGGCCATGCGGAGGACCAGCCGGGACCGCTGCTCCGGATCGAACATCCCGGACAGGCGGGTCTTCCCACCCTGGAGCGACCGTATGGGAACCAGCGCGACGGTGTGACTCACCGGCGGACCGTACCCATCAGGGCTGCGATCACCTCACCCGCGAACCGCACCCGGTCGGCGCGATCGCCCATGATGGTCTCGAGCACCACAACCTCAAGTCCAAGCGCCTCGATTTGCGGCGCCAGGTCGGCATCGCGCTCGTCGATGACAAAGACGTCGAGTACATCGACGAGCAGGCGGGCGACACCGAGCGCCGTCGCCTCATGGCCGAGGCTGGTCAGCATCCGGTCGGCGGGTCCCTTCAGGGCCTTGCCTCCGATGATGGGGCTGACCCCGACCTTGACGGCCGGGGTGGCCCGGATGGCAGATCGGACCCCGTGAACGGAAAGGATCGGCCCGATGCTAACGATCGGGTTCGATGGACAAAACACCACCACGTCCGCCTCAGCGATGGCTCGAAGGACGCCGGGAGCCGGTTCGGCCAGCTCGATGCCGGCAAAGCGCACACCGTCGACGACATCCGCCTGGCGATGTGCGACGAAATACTCCTGGAACTCGATCTCCTGCCCAGCGGAGATGATGCGGGTCGCGACCGGGTCATCGGTCATCGGCAGGAGGCTGGTGGATACGCCAAGGGCATCGGCGAGGTCGGCGGTGATCGCCGAGAGAGCGATACCGGCGCGGCGGCGCATGGTGCGGAAGATGTGCGTGGCGAAGTCGCGGTCGCCCAGACTGAACCAGGTATCGACCCCAAGTTCACCGAGACCAGCCAACGTCGCATGCGTGTCGCCAGCGATGCCCCACCCATTGACCGGGTCGGCGATGCCCGCCAGCGTATAGAGCACGGTATCGAGATCGGGCGAAATATCGAGGCCCCAGAGCACGAAGTCATCGGCGGTATTGACGATCACCGACAGGTCCACACCAGGCAGACCCGCGAGGCCATCGGCCATGCGGGCACCACCGACGCCACCCGCGAGAGCCACTATTCGACGATTCGTCCCGGCCTCAACCACATTTCGCTCCTGCCAACCGCCAAAGGGCACTTTCCAAACGGTAGTATACCCGTCCATGACCGCCAACTGACCGAGCGGCGAGTTGCGTGCGAGAATAGCGCCGACCGAAACGATCTCCCGACCTGGAGCGGACATGACGGCACGAACAACCCTGGATTCCGGACGGCCGATGGTGCTCGCCATCGACATCGGCTCTTCGTCGGTGCGGGCGCTACTCTTCGATCGCGAGGGAAACCAGCTCCAGGCTTCAGAGGTGCAGCTGCCGTACCAGCAGGAAACGACGATCGATGGCGGGTCCGAATCGTCGCCGATCGACCTGCTGCAGCGGACCATCGAATGCGTCGATGGAGCGCTCGCAAGTGCTCCGGCGGGCGAGGGACCCATCGCCGCGGTGGGCATGACGTCATTCTGGCACGGGCTGCTCGGCCTCGATGCTGCCGGCGAGCCGCTGACGCCGGTATACATGTGGTCGGACAAGCGATCGGGATACGAAGCCGAGCGGCTGGCCGCCGATCTCGACAGCCGGGAGGTCCACGCCCGCACCGGTTGCCGCCTCCACTCCAGCTACTGGCCCGCCAAACTGCGATGGCTGGCGCTGAGCAGGCCTGCCACCTACGAACAGGTGGGTTACTGGGTCTCGGTGACTGACTACATCCTCTTCAAGCTGACGGGCACCCTGCAGACGTCGGTATCGATGGCGTCCGGGACGGGACTCCAAAACGCGACGACGCTGGACTGGGACCAGGAACTGCTGGACTACCTTGGGATCGCCAAACCCCAGTTGCCGCGAATCGTCGACCGGACGGATGCCTATCCGCCGCTGGCCCCTGCCTTCATCGACCGGTGGCCCCTGCTGGCCGGAGTGCCCTGGTTCCCGGCAATCGGTGATGGCGCGGCGGCCAACGTGGGATCGGGCTGCGTGGTGCCGAACCGGATAGCGATGACGATCGGCACCTCTGCCGCCATGCGAGTGATCATGGACGGACCGGCTGGCGAGGTGCCGGCACCGGTGCCGCACCGCGTCTGGCGCTATCGCCTCGACCGGACGCTCGCAGTGGTCGGGGGTGCGCTCTCCAATGGCGGCAACGCGGCGGCGTGGGTGGCGAACCATTCGGACATCCACGACATCGAGCGCCTGACAGATGAGGCCGCCCGCCTCCTGCCCGACGGTCATGGCCTCACAATCCTGCCCCTGTTCGCGGGAGAGCGGTCGCCCAGCTGGAACGAACATGCGCGCGGCACCATTCACGGCATTCGGCTGGCGACAAGTTCGGCCGATATCTTTCGGGCGACGCTGGAAGCGACGAGCTACCGGCTGGCAGCGATTCACGATGACCTGGCCCGGATCGTGGAACACCCGTACGAGATTCATGCCAATGGCGCCGCCGCCCTCGGCTCACCCTTGTGGCTGCAGATCATCGCGGATACGCTGGACCACCGGATCGACGCGGTCGACGCGGAGACTGAGGCTTCAGCCCGGGGCGCAGCGATCTGTGCGCTGCAGGCCAGTGGCGTGATCGACTCGCTGCTCGACACCGGGCGGCCGGTCGCCACCAGTTACCTGCCGGATTCGGCAACCCATCGCATCTACGCAGCAGCACGTCACCGGCAGTCGGCGCTGGAGGCTGCCATTGGATCGCTCTAGCCAAAGGATCACCTGTTGATGACCGTCCACCCTGGACTCGACATCCTGTTCATCTATGCGCATCCCGACGATGAATCGTTCGGCAACGGCGGCACCCTGGCGTGGGCACATGCCACCGGCCTCTCAGTCGGCGTGGTGTGCGCGACTCGTGGTGAGGCAGGCGAGATCAGCGACCCCTCGCTGGGCCCGGCAACCATGCTGGGGGCGATTCGGGAGCGCGAGTTGCGGACGGCAATGCGACGCGCAGGCGTCCAAACCCTGCGCCTGCTCGGTTACCGCGACTCGGGGATGATCGGCACACCGGAAAACGACGACCCCCGCTCGCTCGTGCAGGCCGATGAGGAAGCGCTGCTGGCCGACGTGGTGTTCCAGATTCGGGACCTGCGTCCGCGCATCGTGGTGACCTTCGGCCCGGACGGCGGCTACGGGCATCCGGATCACATCCGCATCGGCGCGGCGGCTACCGAGGCCGCTACGGTGGCGGCGAGCAATGCGTATCCGTGGCTGGGCGAGCCGTGGCAAGTTGATTCGCTCTACTGGGCGTCAATTTGCCGCGAAGACATCCAGGTCGTAGCCGCGCACGGGCACCCCTATTTCTCGCGCCTGACCGAGGACGAGCTGAATACCATCGGTACCCCGCGGGACGAGATCACTCACGTCTTCGACCTGCGACCTTACGCCCACCGCAAGCTGGAGATCATGCTGGCCCATCCTACCCAGCTTCCGTTCCAGCCCGAACCCGGCTCCCCATTCGATCCGTCCACTCGCCCGAACCTGGGCAAGGAATCCTTCCGCAAGATCTCGTTGCCGTGGACATCCGATGACGACGAGCCGGATGCGTTCGACCTGTTCCGGACGGCCGAGGTGGACTTTATTGGCCTGTGACAGGAGCCCGCGCCCTGGCAGGCAGACCGGAGGTCGGACACCAATGACGTGCTGTCTGGAAGCGCAATAGCACGAGGTCACTTCGGCTCGACCCCCAACATGCTGCGGCGTCCGACGCGAGAGCAAGAGGTGCGACCTGTGCGAGGTGCACGATTCAGATTGATTCTGACCGCGCAACCCGCTAACATATCGTGAGTAGGGGCCGACATCAACCAATCTGCGACGACCGACCCCGTTGGATCACAGGTGCGTGAAGACCATGAAACGACGTGAATTCGAGGCAGCGGTGGTCTGTCCCCGTTACCATCGTGCCGTAGAACTCAT
>JAEZJB010000310.1 GCA_023415845.1 Chloroflexota bacterium
CCTTCACCAGGGAGCGGCGGCTAACCTGCTTGCCAGTTGAGGTGACGAAGAACGTTCGATCGTCTCGATGTTTTGTCATCGTCGGAAATCTCCAGCCAGTCTTGGAAGAGCACAACGGATATGGGGACAGAATCGCCGTCGGCGAATGCTCGCCAACTGAAACTCCAGCAAGCACCTCCTTACTGAACCCCAGGGCCGGCAGCGCCCGAAGACGCCCGCCTGATTTGACGTGTGATGTAACCGCACCGTATCTGTCTTGCAGTCAGACGTCAAGTAGGCGACGTGAGGTACCCGTGCTGCAGCCGTGCATGTGCTCGTCCCGGCAGGTCGGCAGGCGTGCCCGAACAACTGGTTTCCAGAGCCCTGGCGCCAGGATTCCCGGCCGATTGTGCGAGCCTCGTGCAGCCATACTCCGAGTCGGCAATGACCGCTTGCGCAACTCGCATCCGGTGGCACAATGCACCTCAGCAAGTCTCGGATCGAACGTCTTCGGAGGAAACCTTGTCGCTCGTCGAACTCCACGATGTCACCGTCTGGACCCCCGAAGGAAAGCGGATCCTCGACACCATCAACTGGTCGGTCGAATCAGGCGAGCATTGGGTCATCCTCGGACCGAACGGCGCGGGAAAGACGACCCTGATGTCGATCATTGGGGCCGACCGGCACCCCAGCCAGGGGAGCGCCAGGCTCCTCGGTGAAACAGTCGGCAACACCGATATGCGTGCGCTCCGGAGTCGCATCGGTCGCGTCGACCCTGCCGGCCGCGCGCTCGATTGGCTCAACGGTCGTGAACTCGTGCTGACTGGCCTGAAGAACACCGTCTGGCCGCGCTGGGATGATTGGGGCGACAGCGAGTACGCCGCGGCTGACGCCTTGCTTGCACTGGTCGGCTGCGCCGAATTCGCCGATCGCGAACTGAAGACGCTCTCCCACGGCGAGCGCCAGCGCATCCGCATCGCCCGTGCGCTCATCGCCAGCCCGGACCTGCTGCTGCTGGACGAACCCGCCACGGGACTCGACTTTCCTGGCCGGGAAGCCTTTCTCTCCGCCATCGACCGCCTGGCAGCCGAACGCCCTGCCATGCCCTGGATCATGGTTTCGCATCATTTGGAGGATTTGCCCACCAGTGTCTCTCACGTCCTTCTTCTCTCCCAGGGCCGCATTCTGGCCTCCGGACCAGTCGAGGAGATGCTCACCAGCCACCTGATTTCGCAATGCTACGGCTTCCCGATTGAGGTGACGTCCCATGGTGGGCGCTGGGCTGCGCGTGCCGCTGCTGGCTGGACGGTGACCCCGCACCCCACCATTGAAGGGCTTGGCGCCAGCGATACCGATGACGACTGGCGCACCGAAGGCTTTCCCGAACCAGAGCCACACTCGCCCTCATCACCTTGAGGCCGGCTATCAGGCTGCAATCGGGTCCCTTGAAGGATCGTCATTCTGAGCGGAGCGCAGCGGAGTCGAGGAATCCATGCGCGAACCGCACCCGCCGCAGGCGGATCACGTGGGTCCGTGAGGCACCGAATGTATGCTCGAAAGGATTTCTCACCAATGACCCAACAGTTCGATACGGTCATCACCGGCGGCCAGGTAATTGACCCCGCCAATGACGTCGTGGGTCGGGCCGATGTCGCCATCCGGAATGGCGTTATCGCCGCAGTCGGCCCTGGCTTGTCCACGGACGGGGCTCGTGTCATTGACGCTACCGGGCAGATCGTCACTCCGGGGCTGATTGACCTGCATACCCATATCTATTGGGGAGCCACGTTCTGGGGAATCGAGGCCGATCCCGTCGCCGCCCGTACTGGTGTCACGACCTGGCTGGACGTTGGTTCCGCAGGTTCATATTCATTTCCCGGCTTCCGTGAATACATCGCCGAGCGTACCCGGGCACGGGTTTTCGCGCTCCTCAATCTTTCGTCGATCGGCCTTGTTGCCCCTTCCTGGGAGCTCGCGAATCCCGATTACTGGGACGTGGACCTCGCCGCGGAGGTCGTTGAGCGGAATCGGGACATCATCCTCGGCATCAAGGCGCGTATCGATGGCAATACCACTCGCGGTCATGGCATCGAACCACTCCGTCGGGCCCGCCAACTGGCTGACCGAGTCGGGCTCCCCCTCATGACGCACATTGGTGCGGGGCCACCGCTCATTGAAGAGGTCCTCGAATTGCTGCGGCCGGGTGACATCCTCACTCACTGCTGCACTGGGCAGAACATGCGGCTCGTCGACAGTGACCGGCACGTTCTGGCCGACGCCGTGCGCCTCCATGAGGCTGGAGTAATCCTCGATGTCGGGCACGGGACAGGATCGTTCTCCTTCGAAACCGCCGAAGCAATGCTTGCCGAGGGTCTCAAGCCAGACGTCATTTCGAGCGATATTCACCAGATGGCGATCCAGGGACCTGCCTACGATCTGCCAACGACCATGGCGAAATTCCTCACCCTTGGCATGAGCCTGGAAGAGGTGGTCGCCTGCACCACCATCAATGCCGCAAACGCAATTGGACTTGAGGGGCTCGGCGCCCTTACGCCCGGAAACAAGGCTGATGTAGCGATCTTCCGCCTCGAACGTGGCGATCACTTCTATTACGACGTCTTCATGGCCGAACGCCCCGGCGAGGCGAAACTGGTGAATACCCTCACCATGATCGATGGCGACGTTATGGAGCGGATCCCCGAGCGGGAACTCCATTTTTGGGCCAAAGTCCCCGAACAGCAGCGAAATCTCCCGGCTCCGGGTGAAAAGGTGAACCGATGACAATCTCTCGCCCCGACCTTGAGGCGAACCCTCGTGTCCGCTACGGCTTTTATCTCCGTCCGTCCCCGGCGATGAGCAGGGCCCAGGCCGCCATGCACGACGCCATCCGGCGACAGTTCGGCCTCCGGGTAGGCGGACAGTTCATGCCCCACGCCACCATCATGAGTTTCTTTCGCTCCGATGCCCCGGTTGCGGAGATCGTCTCGGCGATTGATCCGGTCATCGCCGACCGACCAGTCTTTCCTGTCTGGAACAATGGTCCCATCACCATGGGGCGCGGCGTCGTTCTCGACGTTCACCACGACGACCGCGGGAATCCGAATGCAGCCATGCAGGCGGTCCACGAGGCCGCCTTCGCTGCGATCACGCCGCTCGTGCATTCCCAGTGCGAGTTTGCCTGGAACGGTTGGAGCGGGGAGCGGTTTCACGCCCATTTGACACTCGCCATGGCCGACGTTCCCGAGTGGGGTCAGCAGGAAGTCCTCGAATACGCTCGGGCCGAGCCGGTTGGACCGCGTACGTTCCTGGCCGAGTATTTCCATCTCTATGCGTTCCAGAGTGACGACTGGGCAGGCGAGTGGTGGCGCACCATGTCATGGGAGTGGCTCTATTCCTGGCGTTTGGCACCGGTCGCATCATCGTAGGGTCAGGGATCACTGAGATTGGTGTGACCGGTACGTGCCGCCGTGCGAGATTCGGTCACACGTCACGCCGAAGTTGATGACGAGGTCTCGCGGAAAGCGGGTCCACTGTGAGCAATTGCTTGGTGGATACCCTTCCGCGAGAGTCGGTGGAACGACAGGTTGCCACGGACGTCGGCAGGCACGCCCGCGCGTGCGACGCTATCATGGAACCTTGCCGACCGCGGCACGCTCGCGGCCACGACTCATCACGGCGATGGACCCCATGGCATCCAGCAAGGCTCCCCTCGGTGTTTTCGATTCGGGACTGGGCGGGATCAGCGTGCTTCGCGAGATTCGGCAGGTACTTCCCCGCGAATCGATCCTCTATTACGCCGATAACGCCTGGTGTCCCTACGGCCTGCGACCGCCAGACGAAATCCGCGAGCGGTCACGGCTCATTACCGGACATCTCATCAGTCAGGGAGCCAAGGCTGTCGTGGTCGCCTGCAATACCGCAAGTGCCATGGCGATCACCGATCTCCGTGCGGCGTTTCCCACGACCCCAATCATCGGCCTCGAACCCGCGGTCAAACCGGCCGTCGCGCGCACGCGCAGCGGCCGAGTCGGCGTCCTCGCCACGCCCCGCACGGTGAGTGGCGAGCGACTTCGCTGGCTCATCGAGACGCATGCCGAGGGAGTCACCGTGCACACTGTCGCGGCGCCTGGACTCGTCGAACTGGTAGAGGCGGGCAATCTCCAGGGGCCAGACGTCCGCACCGCGCTCCAACCGTTGCTCGACCCTATGCTGGAAGCCAATGTCGACGTCATCGTGCTTGGCTGCACCCACTATCCGTTCCTGCGCAGGGCCATCACGGACTATGTCGGTCCCGGTGTCTCCATCATCGATAGCGGTGCCGCCATTGCCAACCGCGCCCGCTGGGTTCTGACCGAGGCTGGCTTGCTCCAGCCATTCGCCGAAGGCTGGACATCCTCGCTGGAGTTCCAGACGAGTGCCTCCGTCGAGGATGTCGCCCCCGTCGTGGAGTTGCTCCTCGGCGAGGCAGCCTCCGTGACGCATCAGGATGTCGAAGTGCCGGCCGTGACCACAATACGCCAGTAGCGACTGCCTCTGACCCACACAGATCCCCGCATGCTCAACGCGATCGATCCTGATCGTGCCAATCGGATCGTGTCCTGAGTCTTGGCAAGTGCCCGATCAGTGACGCCCAACCGGAACGCTGGATCACAATCCCGCCGACAATCAGGCGTCTCCGGCAAGATGTGCCGACCGGTTGGCGGGAGCGCAGTGTACGAACGGGCAATTTCGAAGGACGTGGCGGGATTTCGTCTGCTCGATGCGTACGGTAGGTGAGACTCGAAAAGCGTCGTGCGTCGAGACGGCCCACACCCCACCGCACCTGCCCGCCGAACACCGATACCGGTGCTAATTCGCAGGAATCCTGCAAGAACTGGCCAGGGAAAAAGCCCACGAAATCAGCGAATTCCGCCGCATTGCAGAGTTCTTGAGTTTTTGAGTTTGTGAATTGCACACACCGATTCGGTGTCGCGCGACAGCCCCGTATCAGGTGGCGGGAGGGGTTTGGTCACGACTCGCGGCGTCGATGATGTCTGGCCGAAGTTGTGGCGGCGGCGAATACGATCGCTCGTTCGCATCTCTGAGGTGGTCGACCTGGTCGACATCGAGCTGGATCGCTGCCTGAATCACCTCATCCATGTTGGAGACGAAGATGAACTCGATTTCTTCCCGAATGTTTTCGGGAATCTCTCGCAAATCTCGCTGGTTGTCGATTGGGGCGATCAGGCGCCGAATCCCATGCCGGTGTGCCGCGAGCGTCTTGTCTCGCAATCCACCGATTGGCAACACCTTTCCGCGCAGGGTGATCTCGCCGGTCATCGCGGTGTCATTCCGCACCGGCTTCCTGGTTAGTGCTGAAATGAGCGCCGTTGCCATCGTGATCCCGGCCGAAGGCCCGTCTTTCGGCGTCGCTCCGTCGGAGAGGTGGATGTGCAGGTCAGACTCATCCTGGAAGTTCCGGTCGATCCGCAGTTCGTCCGCGCGCGATCGGGCGTACGACAGCGCCGCCCGCGCCGACTCCTGCATCACGTCACCAGCCTGGCCGGTCACCGTGAGTTGGCCCCGCCCCGGCATCTTCACCACTTCGACCCGAATGATCTCCCCGCCGATTTCCGTCGTCCCCAGGGCAATCGCCAGCCCAATCTCGCTCTGGCCGATGCTCTGCTCGAACCCGTACTTGGCCGGCCCGAGGAACGTTTCCACCACGTCGGGGGTAAGAATCAATGGCTCCGCCGCCTGCAGCTTTCCGCGCACGATCTGGGTGGCAACCTTCCGCCCCAAACCCGCTATTTCCCGATCGAGCCCGCGGACCCCAGCCTCCCGTGTGTAGTTGCGGATGATCGTTCGCCAGGCATTTGGCTCGATCACAATCGCCTCGGCACCCAATCCCGAAGCTGCCAGGTTCCTTGGCAGCAGGTGTCGGCTGGCAATCTCGATCTTCTCGTCTTCTGTGTACCCCGAAACTTCGATCGTCTCCATCCGGTCCCTCAATGGGCGCGGAATCTGGTTCCAGTAGTTGGCAGTGGTGATGAACAGCACCTGCGAAAGGTCGTAGGGCATGTCCAGGTAATGATCGGTGAAGGTGGAATTCTGCTCTGGGTCCAGAACCTCCAGCATCGCTGCCGTCGGATCGCCCCGGTAGTCACTGGCCAGTTTGTCGATTTCGTCCAGCAAAATCACGGGATTCATTGTTCCGGCCGTTTTCATCGCCGTGATGATCCGGCCCGGCATCGCCCCGATGTAGGTCCGTCGATGCCCTCTGATTTCGGCCTCGTCCCGCAGGCCGCCCAGCGAAACCCTGGCAAACTTCCGCCCCATGGCCTCAGCCACCGATCGCCCCAGGCTGGTCTTGCCTACCCCCGGAGGTCCCACCAGGCACAGGATCTGCGAGGAAGTCGAACCACCGGCCGACAGCGTCAGCTTCCGTACCGCCAGGAACTCGATGATCCGTTCCTTGACCGCATCCAGACCGTAGTGGTCCTCACCCAGCACGCGCTCGGCTTCTGCCAGATCGATCTGGTCGTCAGACTGTTCATGCCAGGGCAGCTGGAGGAGGGTATCGATGTACGTCCGCGCCACGGTCGCTTCGGCCGAAACACCCTGCATCTTCTGGAGCCGCTGAAGTTCCCGTTCGAGTTTTTCTCGGGCATGGATCGGCATCCCGCGACCGGCAATTCGGCTGCGAAGCTCGTCCATCTCATTCGCCTCGGTGTCCCCGAGTTCTTCTTCGATGGCGCGCTTCTGCTGCTCCAGGTAGAAGCGGCGTTGGGTTTCGTCCATGCGTTCGCGAACCCGGTCCCGCACCTGCTGGTCGAGTTCGACGATCTCGAGTTCGCCATTCAGGTAGGCGCCGAGGTGCTCGAGGCGCGTCAGCGGATCGAGGGTCTCCAGCAATTCCTGGCGTGTCTCGATGTCGTTGACGACCTGCGTGGTCAGGAGGTCCGCCAGGTGTCCGGGATTGGTCGCTCGCTGCACCATGTCCAGCACTTCACTCGCCAGCACGTTATGGCTCTCGGCAAACTTGCCCGAGAGTTCCTGGATGTAACGGATCAGGGACTCGGATCGAGCTCGATCGGCCACCGGCTCAACGAGCTCTTCTGCATAGGCCTGGAAGAATGGACGCGAGTTGTCGATGCCCTCCAGGCGAACCCGGGACACGCCCTCCAGCACAACCTGCAGGTTGCCCCCGGGCTGCCGCTCGACCGAAAGGATGCTGGCCAGCGTGCCGACATTGAACAGATCACCGCTGCCGGGATCGTCGATCTCACGCGACCGATGCGTGGTTACCGCTATCTTGCGGTCCCCAATCATCGCTTCTTCGACGGCGTGAATACTGTGAGGCCGGACCGCCAGCAGCGTCACGACATTCCGGGGAAAGATCACCACGCTCTTCAAAGGAAGAAGCGGAATCTGTGGCCCGCGGGAATCCGCCAGCCGAAGTCCAGATTCTCGATGGTGTCGCATGCAGTGACCTTTCCCACGGGACGTGTATTCCGGGATCGAGCACAGCCAAATCCAACTCGCGCCCA
>JAEZJB010000318.1 GCA_023415845.1 Chloroflexota bacterium
CGATGAGGAAGGAACCACCGGGTTCCTCGATGCGGTGATGGAGACGGCGTTCCAATTCTCTGCTGCGAATCCACCGCATCATCCGGGAACCCTGGCACGGTTTCCTGTGCCTTCCGCCGGGTATGCCAATTCGCTGGCGGTGCCGATGCCCATCCTGGCCGTGGACCGAGGGCAGCGCGGACTCTATTTTCCCCCGCGGGTAGTGGTCATCGAGTTCGGCACGTTGAAGGCTCGCGGAGTTGGCGAGTTTCCTGGATTCGATCCGGAATCCTGGCCGCCGGCACGGCTGGGTGACTGGCCTCCACCTGCGATTTCCGCCATGCCGCAGCAACAGATCCAGGGCAGCATCATGCGATTTAGTGCCCTGTGGCAACGAATTCTGGAAGCCTGGTTCTCAAAGGACATTGAGGCTTCCCCTGAACTTTCAGCCGAGATTTCCGAGGCGTTGGCATTGCGAGCCAGGCTCGATGTGTCGCAGATGATGCCTGTCTATGATCGGCTCAATCCGGTGTTTGCCGAGTGGCTCACACGTCATTCGGTTGCAGGTTGAGGTGGCGCGGTCGGCTTTTCCGGCCACCGCTTGACCTCCTCGACGACTTCGTCGTCACGCCGCCAGGACGGCAGGATCGATCGGCCGCTGCGTATCCACCAGCCGGCGACCAGCCAGCCGATTGAGGTCACCGCACCCCCGGCCACGACATCCACGACATAGTGCTCGCCCATATAAACGAGGGCGAGCCCCATTGAGATGGCATAGATGGTGGCCAGGATTCGCCAGGTGCGACCGAATTCCCAGGCCACCCAAACCAGCAGGAATGTCACCGCGAAGTGAATCGACGGCATGGCAGCGATCGGGTTTGATTCGCCGACAACGTTGTAGCCAGCCTGGTAGAGGCCGCCTCCCAACTCCTTGCCAATCGGTTCCATGATGCGGATGACGGTGGGAGCACCAGGAGAATTGACGGATTCCGGTGCCATCCAGGGCGGATTGCTCGGAAGACCGAAGTAAAGACCAAGGCCCAGCGTCAGCAAGATTGCCAACGCGATCAAGTACTGGCGGAAGAGTTGAGGTCGGCGAATGAACAAATAGAGAGCCACCGCATGGGGGATGATGAAATACGACCAGTGGATGAACGTAAAGTAGTAGTCGTGCAGCTGAATATGGCCCGTTTCGTACCAATTTGCCTGGAGCCGAATGGTTGGTAGCTCGCCATTGAAGAGCCAGCGTTCGAATTCCGCGACCCGGGTGTTCACGATGCGGGCCCAGGTGGTTTCGTCAGCCAGTGATCGAAGGAACGTGAAAATGAACCAGATTGCCGCGTAGGGCACCGCTGCTGCCAGGAAGATGCGAGCCTTGCCGTAGGGCACGATCAGGACCGCGAGAACGGCGAAGAGACCCCACCCAAGGAACGAGCGATTGGTGAAAAGTGAAATGACAATCAGGGCCACCGCGATCGTGACGCGGATTGCCACCTCGCGCGTGAACAGCTGCTCGCGGGTTAGCCCGCGAAACTGCCACCACTGACGACCTGGTGGTGAGCTGGATGGTGATGGTGAGTCTTTGTCGGGCAAGGGTGTGCTATCTCCCGGTCAACGGGATAGGTGCGGTTACTGGCTGGAGAGTATACGCGCCTAGAGAGCGTACCTGACACGGGCCTTCTTCGTGACGACGATGCGATCCTCGCCAGAATCCGGGTGTGGTTTTCGGGCCATGAAGCCGCGTCGTAGCTGCTCGTCGACCCACTTCTCCGGCAAATTGTGACTGGTTGCCAGCGCTGCAGCCGCGTCCGGCGTTTGGCCACCTTCGATCGAGACTGCATCCGAGTAGTATCCGCGGCGCTGAAGCTCGGCGTCGCTATTCGCCGCAAGCACCAAACGGTCGACGACAGGTCCGCCCTTGAGGTGCTCGATGATATCGGGAATATCCTTCACCGTCACCCCGTTGTAGATCACGTTGTCGGGGTAGACGACCATGTTCGGACCACAATCACAAAGGTCGATTGTTCCGCAATTGTTGACCAGGACTTCTGCGTCGAGACCCTTGCGGATCACTTCGAGACGAAGGCGACCGGCGACATCCATCGAGCCCTTCTGGTTGCAGTGGGAAGCGGTGCAGACGAGCACATGTTTGCGAGTCCAGTACATTTCGGCTCCTTGTATCGAGGGGATGGATTACTGCGAGTCGACCCAGGCAGTCCAGTCGTCGTTGAGTTCTTCTGCCGAGATGCCCAGTGCCGCCTGGGTTGCGTCGCCGTATGGCAGGCCGATGGCAAAGGCGTCGACCAACGCGGCGATGCCCTCGTCGCCCCAACGCTCATCAATGTAGGTGATCGCCGACCATGATGTGGCGTAGGCCAGAGTGGCCTGGGCAGGATTGAACGGGAAGCCAGCATTCAAGGAGTCGAGCCGAAACAACTCGCCCCGGTCGTGGGCACGCGTCACCATCTCAAGATATCCGCTCGTACCGCCCGTCTGGACATGGGTCGCCAGTCCTTCGTCGAGCCAGACAGGGATGGGTGAGAAGGGGTTGGCAGCTGCCTGGTATAGCACCTGATGACTGATTTCATGAGGCAACACCCGGAGCATTTCCGCGGTATTGCCGTTCGGCACAATTGCGGCGATGGTGTGGAATCCAGGGAACGCCAGGGCCGCAATCGATTCCCGGCTGTTCGGCGGCATGGCTGCCCGGAAATCGTCGTAGTTTTCGTAGACCCAGACTCGAACAGATTCGGGCATTGCCAGATCGTAGCGAGCTTCGAGGGCGTCGA
>JAEZJB010000342.1 GCA_023415845.1 Chloroflexota bacterium
CTTGATGACCGTGACGACCGCTCGCCTGGCTTCAAGTTCAATCACTGGGAACTGCGGGGCGTTCCGATCCGGGTCGAGATCGGTCCGCGTGATCTTGAAGCGGGCCAGGCGGTCCTCGTTCTCCGCGACACTCGCGAGAAGATCACGGTGCCGCTCTCCGCGCTGCGAGACGTGGTCCCGGCCCTGCTCGCTGAAATGCAGACCCGCCTCTTTGCCAAGGCCCGCGACCGCCTGGCCGCGCTGACCGTGACGGTCACCGACTGGGTAACCCTCGCCGAGCGAGTAGCCGCCAACGCTGGCTGGAATCAGGTCTGGTGGTGTGGTGATGCGGCCTGTGAGACGCGAATCAAGAACGAGACGAAGGCGACCATTCGTTGCATCCCGTTCGACCAGCCGGGTGGTGAGGGTCCTTGTATCGCCTGCGGAAAAGCCTCCACCGAGCAGGTCATCGTCGCCCGGGCCTACTAAACGAAGCATCCATGGGAGGCTCACGCCAGTGATTGATTGCCGCGGGAGATGGTCTTCTGCGCTGGCTGAGCCTTCCCTGTCCGGCGGGGATGGCGCCACTCGTTCAATCGGAGGGCAACGCATGCGGTACTACCAGGAAGAGCACGAGACCGCCTATCGCCGAATCAGCGAGCTCGGATACATCCAGTGGAACGACCTGTTCGGGAGTATCTGGACCTATGACCACTTTCAGAACCGGTCATTCATCGCAACGGTCCTTCCACGACTCGATCTTCCAGCTCCTGAGGACACTTACGTCTTCGAATACGGTTGCGGCACCGGATCGGCAGCCTGCTTCCTAGCCGCGCGGGGATTTCACGTCGATGCGATCGATCTCATTCCCGAGGCTATCGCCATCGCCCGGCGAATGGCGACCGAACGTGGTCTTCAGGTGACATTCTCAGTGGCGGATATGTGCGCCGATCCTCCTGAGCCCGCTTCTCGTGGATACGACCTCGTCGTGGACAGCTATTGCCTGCAATCAATCGTGACCGACGAGGATCGGGCAAGCCTGTTCGCCGCCGTGCGTTCCCACCTGAAGCCCGGCGGCTATTACCTGATCTCGACCGCCCTGCAGACTCCCGATCGTGTCGTTGGGCCAGGATTTTTGCGGGACAGCGCCACCGGAATCACCTGGCGCGAGGTTGTGTGTGGCGCCGAGATCGATCAGGCTGCGCAGTTCGACGGCAGGTGGGTACGTCCCCTATCGACGGCATCGTACGGCTGAGGAACTACGGCAGGAACTGGCGCGAGAGGGATTTCAGGTGCTCGACCTGGCTGGGCCAGAACCTGGGGACGTGGTCTGCCGCTTCCCGGCGTGACCATTTCGTTCAGATCGGCAACAGGCCATGCAGAAATCGTGGGGAGGGTGTACTCGTGCGTCTCAAAATGCAGAAATGACGTGTGGTTTAGCGGGACATCATGTTGTGATATCGATCACGGAGTACTGTACCAAGTGCGGCGGCCACCTTCGTGCTGGAGGAGTTTCCCATTGGCGACCAATGTCCGCAGGCGGCCCTTGAGCGTGTTGCGATTCGCGCCGGTGGCGTCCAGGATGTCGCTCATCGTAGTGTGTGCTCGCTGGCGCACGAACTCCACGATTTGCAGGTCAAGTGGGTTGCCCTGAGGAGCGACATCGATGAGGTGCTCGGCTTTGACCTTGAGGTGCACTGCCTGCCGATCCAGCGTCTCCAGGAAAAATTCCAGCCATGGACTCCAGTTAGGTGCGTTGGTACCCAGCGTACCCTGGGTAGCTCGCAGCGAGCGGTAGTACTCGCCCTTGTTCCGTTCGATCACGCTTTCCATTGAACTGTAGGGAACGTAGCTGTATCCGGCGCGAAGCATCAGCAGCGTGGTGAGGATGCGACTCATGCGGCCGTTGCCATCCTGAAACGGGTGTATCTGCAGAAAGACCACAATGAATGCGCCAATCACGAACAATGGATGATAGGTTCCCAAGTCAAGTTCGCGATTTGTCCATTCAATCAGTTCGGCCATGCGTTGAGGCGTCTCGAGGGGATCGGCTGTTTCAAAGACGACTCCGATCTGACGACCCTGCGGGTCAAAAGCCGCTACGCTGTTGGACGTGTTCTTGTACCCACCCCGATGCCAATCGTCCCGGGGGCGCTGTCCGAGCAGGATGCGGTGAAGTTGTCTGATGGTGGCTTCCGAAATGGGCATGGACATCCAGTTGTTCAGGACAAGATCCATTACTTCGGCATATCCAGCGACTTCCTGCTCATCACGTGTGGCGAATGAGCCGACTGCCAGGGACTTCCACAGCTTGTCGACGTCGCGATCGGAGAGTTGACTACCTTCTATCCGCGTTGACGACCCGATGCTTTCGATGGTCGCTACGTGTCGCAATTCGGTGAGGCGCTCTGGAGCCATGTTCTGGAGAGCGCGCCACGACCCCCGGAATGCTTCGATCGCGGCAATCAGGTTGACCATGTGGAGGGTTGGAGTGAATGAATCGAGGGTGAGCATCGCGAAGATC
Organism: Chloroflexota bacterium; assembly: GCA_023415845.1. Lineage (GTDB taxonomy): Bacteria > Chloroflexota > Chloroflexia > Thermomicrobiales > UBA6265 > JACCYX01. Next base: position 2,504 of record JAEZJB010000342.1, read on the forward strand.
TCCTCACCCAATCCTACACCCAAAACACCCAATATCGTGGTAGAAACCTGAAGAGGTCAACGTATACATTCCTAAAGACCCGAATATCCTATTAACCCGTCAACTTTCCTGTCACCTCAGCTTACGGACCATACAATGACCTCTACGCCTTCCATCTATCTCGATGCCGATGCCTGCCCGGTCAAGGACCTGGTCTACAAGGTCGCGGCCCGCTACGAGTTGCCGCTGAAGGTGGTTGCCAACACGATCATCCGGATCGACAACCTCGCCGGACTCAA
>JAEZJB010000359.1 GCA_023415845.1 Chloroflexota bacterium
TTGAGGGGGAAGTTGAACGGCGAAATGCCGGCCACCGGCCCAATGGGAAACCGGCGGGTGATCCCGAACCGATTCTTCGAGGTGGGCAGCAGATCGAGCGGCATCACCTCGCCCAGAATCCGGCTCGCTTCCTCGGCGGCAACCTGAATGGTGAAGGCGCCGCGGTCCACTTCCACGGTCGCGTCGTTGACCGGCTTCCCGACTTCGGCGACAAGCGTCGCGATCAGATCGGCGCGCCGCTTGCGGACACCTGCCGCCAGGTCGTGGAGCAGGGCGGCGCGCTCAAAGACAGGCGTGGATTTGAACGAGCAGAACGCCCGTTGGGCTGCCACTGTTGCCCGTTCCAACTCGGCGGGTCCTGCCAGGAATGTCTCACCAACGGTTGAGCCATCCCAGGGATTGGTCACGGCAAGCGGTCGGTCAGTCTGGACGAACTCTCCATCGAGCAGGATGGGAAAGGTGCGGGTCATCGGGTCCTCCTGAATGAACGACGCCCGGGAGCGTCTGGAGTCTCCCGGGCGTACTGGCGTTGTAGATCTCGATCGACGCGATTAGTAGAGTTCCGACGCGTGATCGCGGAAGCGATCGTAGCGGTTGGGGGCATTGGTCTGCTGGTTTTCGGGACCAACACCCGATTCCCACCAGATCGGAGCCTGGGCGCCAATCGCGGCCAACTCTGTCTTGGTGTAGATCAAGCCATCGCGTTCGAGCACTGAGAGCTCGTACTCCTGGCTCATCGTGATGGCGTCCACCGGGCAAACCTGGGAACACAGCCCGCAGAACATGCAGCGTCCGGCCTTGAGGATGAACTCCCCAAGCTCCCGGTCGCCTTCTTCCGACGGCACGACATGCATTTCCAGGCACGACGTCGGGCAGATGCGCGCGCAGAGACCGCAGGCCACGCAGAGCGCCTCACCGGTGTCCGGATCGGCCCGGAGCGACGGGAGGCCGCGGAACCGGGGCATCATGGCCCGCTTCACTTCGGGATATTCCTGCACCACCTTTGGCTTGACCAGGCGGCGCAGGGTAACGCCGAAACCCTTCACTTCATCGAGCATCAAGAAGTCCTTCCGGTATGGACGGAGACAGGCCGCACATTTACGGGACGATGGTTGGGTGCAGCGGCCCGGTCGAATTCGTCAGGTAGGTCATGCCCTGGGGCTGGAACTGCTCCACCGGCGTGACAATCCCGCCGCGCTCGAGTCGCGCGTAGGTGATGCCGGCATACCCGGGGACCAGTGAGGCGATTTCGGCCATGATCGTGCTGGCGTGACCCTTCGGGAAGGTGTATCCCATCCGGTCGGCAACCGCGCCGACGATCTCGGTCGAGGAGTGGGCCTCACCAAGGGCCGGGACCGCAGTGCGAACGCGCTGAACGGTGCGGTCGTAGCTGGTGAAGGTGCCGTCCTTCTCAAGATTGAGCGCGAGCGGCAGCACCACATCGGCTTGCTGGGCCAGCGGGGAGTCGTAGGCATCGACGACCACCAGGTAATCGAGCTTCGGCAACACCGCGAAGAGCTCGTCATTGATCGCCGAGTGCCGTGTTCGCAGCCCGGCCTCAATCCAGAGTGCCTTGACCTGGCCTTCCTCGATCGCCTTGGGTAGGTCGGCGAGGCCGATGCCGTCAGTGTCCGGCAGCGACACCATGCCCGATGCCGAGCGGCCATTCCAGGCTCGCTCGAACCGGTCGCGGACTTCGCCATCGGTGACCGCGAAGCCACCGGGCAGGAATTGCGGGGATGCTCCCAGGTCGGTGGCGCCCTGGTAGTTGGCCGGGCCACGCATCGAGGCGACACCCGCGCCGGGGCGACCAATATTACCGGTCACGAGGCTCAGGTTCGTGCAGGCGGTCTGGACCTTGCCGGCATCGCCATAGGCCAGCGACGAATCCTGCTGGGCAGTGGTGTTGAAGATGGCACCAGCCGGATAGTCTCCCTCGGCGGCACCATCCGCCAGCTCGTGCTTGCCGGTGACGAAGAGGACAGCGGCCTCCGTGATCTTCGCCGCCGGAACGCCGGTCTCGGACTCCACGGCAGCAAGGTCGATCTTTGGCAGACCAGCGGTGTCACCCGTGGCAATCCCGAGCCGAACGACCTCGCTCGCAATCGCGTTGACGAGCAGGTCGGTGGTGCCGGGCTTCGGCTGCAGCCAGAGTGCCGCCCGGTTGCAGAGTGGATAGTGGTCGGTCGAAATCACCGTGATCCGCGCTTCGCGATAGAGTCGCGAGTGGTTGATCCAGTAGGACACGATCGGTGACGTTTCGAAGATCGACGGGCCCACCACGATGATGTTCTTCACGGCGGTGAACAGTTCCTGCAGGTTGTTGGTGCTGGAAACGTCGATTCCGAGGGCGTTGCGGGTCGCCTGCTCGACTGCAAGCTGTTCCGGGGTCAACAGGCGGTCGATCGAGTTCGACTGCATCACCGCGCGCGAGAACTGCTGGAGCGTGTAGACCTCTTCGTTCGTGCTCTCGGCCGAGGTGAGGGCCGCGAAGGATTCACCCCTGAACTTCGGCAGCGCGGTCGCGACCTGGTCGAGCGCCTCGTTCCAGGTCACTTCGTAATACTGGCCGTCGTTGCCCTTCACCCGCGGATAGTAATTGCGCTCGGGGGACTGAATCTGTTCGTGACCCCACTTGCCCTTCTCGCAGGTGTATCCGTGGTTGACGCCGCGCTCCCAGAGGTGCGACACACGCCGGACAATCCCCTTGTTGGACTCAATGTTCAGGGTGCAACCGACATCGCAGAAACCGCAGATGGTTTCGGTGGTATCGAGTTCCCACGGGTGATGTCCGAAGTGGCGGTCGGTGAGGGCACCCACCGGGCAGACGGCGATGCACATGCCGCAGTTGGTGCAGTCGGTGTTTGCCAGGTCATCGCCGAATGCCGGGGTGATCGTGGCCTCGAGGCTGCGGTTCGCCGATTCGATCGCAATCACGCCCACCACTTCGTCACAGACGCGGGTGCAGCGATTGCACATGATGCAGCGGTCCCACTTGTAATCAATGGTGCTGCTGAAGTGCTCGTACGGCTGGGCCAGCTTGGGTCGCCGGTAGGGATTGGCGTTGATGTTGTGCAGGTAGGTGTTGTCCTGCAGGTAGCATTCGCCTGATTTGTCGCATGTGGGGCAGTCGAGCGCATGGTCGATCAGGTACATCTGCAGGATGTACTGGCGCGACTGAATGACCTGCGGGGAATGCGTCAGCACTTCCATCCCCTCGGCGAGGGGAGTGGTGCACGATTCGATTAGCCCACCGCGCCGGCCGAGAATCTCAACCGTGCAGATGCGGCAGGAACCCCAGGGCCGCAGGAGCGGTTGATAGCACAGATTGGGGATTTCGATGCCGTTGAGGCGGGCCGCTTCAAGAATGAACGTTCCCTGGGGGACGGTGATTTCCTGGTTGTTGATCTTGCCGGTGACCATTTTGGTTTGTGTGGTCGTCACCATGTGTGGGGAACGCCTCCGTACTGCGGTGCCGGTGGTGCGGTCACAGCAATGTGTCCGCCGATCATCATTTGAGGGACCGGTCGCGCCGAAGGCCATGCGAGTGGTTTCGTCCGGAAATGCGGCCCCCAGCGACCTTGCTGACGGGGCAGGAATCATTCGCAACTCCACCCGTCAATGTCGCGATCATGGTAGCACAACGGACGCTTACACTCGGGAAGCGGGACGCCCCGGCCATGGTAAAATTCGCCGCGAAAATGCAGGGACTTGCCCCTGTATTCCCCACTTCACATCCGAGCCGGAAGTGTCCCATCCGTCCGGCAGGTATTGACAGGAAGCGTGCCCGTGGCTCTGGCGGTTGAAACAACATATCGAACGGTGATTGGGCTCGAGGTTCACGCCCAGGTGCTCACGGCCAGCAAGATGTACTGTGGCTGTGCCTCCACCTACGCCAATGCCGAGCCGAACACTCACGTGTGTCCTGTCTGTCTCGGCCTGCCGGGAGCCTTGCCGGTCATCAACCGGGCCGCCGTCGAAACGGTGATGCGCACTGGCATGGCCCTCAACTGCGAGATTCCCGACTTCTGCAAAATGGACCGGAAGAACTACTTCTATCCGGACCTGCCGAAGGGATACCAGATTTCGCAGTACGACCTCCCGCTTTGTATTAATGGAAGTATCACCTTCGAAGTAGATGGCCGGGAGGTAGTCGCCGGCATCACGCGCGTGCATATGGAAGAGGACACCGGACGCCTGGTCCATGCCGCCGACGGGGCAACCCTTGTTGACCTCAACCGCTCCGGCGTGCCGTTGATGGAGATCGTTGGCGATCCCGACCTCACTTCCCCCGAGGAAGCCCGCGAATACCTGGTGGCGCTCCGCCGCATCCTGCGGTACATCGGCGCCTCGACCGGCAACATGGAAGATGGCGCCTTCCGGTGCGACGCGAACATTTCGATTCGCGCCACCGATGACAGCTATATCGGCCCCAAGGTCGAAATCAAGAACATGAACTCCTTCCGTGCCGTCGAGCGTGCGCTCCGGTTCGAGGAGCAGCGCCAGCGGGAAGTTGTCGCGGCCGGCGGCGAACTTGTCCAGGAAACACGGGGCTGGAACGAGAGCCGTGGCGTGACGCTGTCGCAGCGCACGAAGGAACAGGCGCATGACTACCGCTATTTCCCGGAGCCAGACCTTCCGCCACTGAGTGTCGATGACGAATTCCGCGACCGCGTCCGGACCTCGCTCCCGGAACTCCCTGCGGCGCGATACGAGCGGTTTCTTGCCACCTATGGCCTGGCTACCGCCGATGCTGCCCTCCTGACCCAGGAACGACCGATTGCCGATGCGTTCGAAGCTGTGGCCGTGCAGGTCGGTGACGCTGGCCAGCACCAGGCCATTGCCAACTGGATCGTCAACGACATCATGGGGCTTGCCCGGGCGCGATCGTTGCCCGTCGACGAGCTCCCCCTTTCAGTCACGCAGATTGCTGACCTGGTCGTACTGGTGCGCGACGGCAAGTTGACTGCTCGCGCTGCAAAGGATCTCCTGCCCCAGCTCGAATCTGGTGAGGAAATTTCGGCGGCTGCCGAGCGGCTCAACCTGCTCTCGCTCGACAATACCGACGAAGTACTCGCGGCCGCACGCGCGGCAGTCGCCGACAACCCGGCGGCAGTCGCCGATTTCCGCGGCGGCAAGCAGGCGGCGATTGGACGTCTCATCGGCGAGACGATGCGAAAAACGGGTGGGCGAGCCAAACCCGACGATGTTCGAGCAATGCTGCTCAAGGTTCTCAGCGAGGGAGACTAGCAGTCAGCAACAGATAGTCGGAAAATACGCACGTCATCAGGACCGCGAGTAGCTGCGCTGGTGGTTCAGCACGCAGCCAGAAAGGTTCCCTATGCCTGTTCAGGAATGGTCGTCAGCGACGGTCGTGGATGCTCCCGCGCCGGTAGAGGCGGATTTGTTCGCCGTTGCTGTCGAGCAGTTCAATATTGCCGCCGATGTGCTCGATCTCGACCCGGGTATTCGCCGCATTCTCAGTCACTGCCAACGTGAGCTCACCGTCAGCTTTCCCGTCGAAATGGACGACGGGTCGGTGCAGGTGTTCACCGGACACCGGGTTCGGCACAACAGCCTGCCCGGGCCGACGAAGGGTGGCATTCGCTATCACCAGGATGTGAACCTCAATGAGGTCAAGGCGCTGGCGATGTGGATGACCTGGAAGTGCGCGGTCGTGGGGCTTCCCTACGGTGGCGCCAAGGGGGGCGTGAGGGTCAATCCAAAGGAACTGTCTCAGAACGAGATTCAGAACCTGACCCGCCGCTATACCACCGAGATCCAGCCATTTATTGGCCCGAACGTCGACATCCCCGCCCCTGACGTAAACACCAATCCTCAGGTCATGGCATGGTTGATGGATACCTATTCCATGAATGTGGGGTACTCGGTGCCAGGTGTCGTCACCGGAAAACCGCTTGAGCTTGGCGGTTCGGCTGGACGTGCCGAGGCAACTGGTCGCGGCTGCGTCTTTGCCATCGAGGAATCTGCCCGCACGTTGGGCATGTCGCTCACCTCCAGCCGCGTGGCCGTGCAGGGCTTCGGAAACGCCGGTTCGGTAGCGGCGCGGCTCATGGCCGACCATGGCGCAAAGGTCGTTGCCGTGAGCGATTCGCGCGGCGGTATCCACAATCCGAACGGTTTGGATATCCCGTCCGTGCTGGCATGGAAGGGCGCCACCGGGTCGGTCGTCGATTACCCGGAAGCTGAGAACATCAGCAATGAGGACCTGCTGACGGTCGACTGTGACATCCTGATTCCGGCGGCGCTCGAGGGCCAGATCCACGGAGGCAATGCCGGTGAGATCAAGGCTCGCCTGATCGCCGAGGCTGCAAACGGCCCGACCACGCCCGAAGCGGACGCGATACTTTGGGATCGTGGCGTAACCGTGCTGCCGGACATTTTTGCCAACGCTGGAGGTGTGACCGTCTCGTATTTCGAGTGGGTCCAGGCGCTTCAGGCCTTTCCGTGGAGTGAACG
>JAEZJB010000383.1 GCA_023415845.1 Chloroflexota bacterium
GTCGCGGTGATGGCGTAGGAGAGTCGCGGATCTGGTCCCCAAAGTATCCAGATTCCGAAGGTGAGTATCGCCAGAGCAAGAACTGCAGGCACGAAGTACGACGAGATCTGGTCTGCGAGGCGCTGGATGGGCGCCTTGGATCCCTGAGCCTGCTCGACGAGCTTCACGATCTGATTGAGCGTCGTATCCCTGCCGACTCGTTGGGCCTCAAAGATGAAGGAGCCGGTGGTATTCAGCGTCGCACCGATCACCTGATCGCCCACACCGCGGCTGACAGGCAGGCTCTCGCCAGTGAGCATGCTCTCGTCCAGCGTCGAGTTTCCATCGACGATGACACCGTCGACCGGCACCTTTTCGCCAGGCCGGACCCGAATGCGGTCACCGACGACGACGGCATCCACCGGGATGTCCTGCTCGACGCCATTGCGGATGACTCGCGCAGTGGTGGATTGGAGACCCATGAGGGCACGAATCGCGTCGCCGGTGTGCTTTTTGGCTCGAGCCTCAAGCCATCGTCCGAGCAGGATGAGTGCAATGATGAAGACAGCTGACTCGTAGTAGAGGTTGTAGGGCAATTCCCAGCGGACAGACAGCTGGGGCCAGAGCGTGACGAAGGCCGAATACCCATACGCCACGGAGGTTCCGACGGCCACGAGCGTATTCATGTTCGTGGCGCCGTGTCGTGCTGCCTTCCACGCCTGCGTGTAGAAGACGCGACCTGCCCAGAACTGAACAACCGTCGCGGCAATGAGCAGCATCGGCGCCAGCGTCTGCTCACTGATTGGAAGAGGCAGGAACATCAGGGCCATCATCACTGCACCAACGACCAGTGAGACGAGCGACTTGCGCTTGAGGTCGGCGATCTCGGCGTCACGTGCGGCGCGGCGTCGCTCATCCTCCTGTTCGGCCGCACTTGGTGCTGTGGTCGCAGATGAAGGATCGGGCACCATGACTTCAGCGACGGGTTCGTGGGCGGAATATCCGGCGCGGTCAACGGCAGTGATCAGTTGCTCGACATTCGCCCGTGCAGGATCGAACTCGACTGTCGCCTGCTCGGTAGCGAGATTGACTGCGGCGAGCTCGACACCATCGACCCTGGCGAGCGCCTTTTCCACCCGGCGGACACAGGAAGCGCAGGTCATGCCGTCGATATCGAGCGTCACCGCTTCGGAGCCGGGATGCAGAGGGTCGCCAGGTGCCGCAGCGGGAAACGAAATCTCGCCGGAGGCATAGCCGGCCCTGTCGACGGCACGCATGAGGTCGTCGGCCGTCACTCGCTCAGGATCGATGGTGACGTGCGCACGCTCGGTTGCCAGATTGACGTCCGCCGCATCGACCCCATCTACCTTGCGGAGGGCGCGCTCCACCCGCGCAACGCACGAGGCGCAAGTCATGCCATCAACGGCAAAGTCGACATTGAGAGTTGGGGCCGGTGAAAGGACTTGTCTGGCCATGACGCATTTTCCTTCGAGGACACAGGCAGCGACAATCGCTGTACAACCTCTCCTATTATACCCCCTAGGGGTATTATTTCAAGAGCTTGGCCTCGGTGTTCGGCCAGATCCTGACCCTCTGATGTGGCGGCTGAGGTACCATCGTGTCACGGGAAGATGGAATCGGTGCTTCCCCCTGGGACAGATCTCGGGAGCCGGCCCTGGTGCATCAACGTAATCCAATCAAGCCTCGTGCAAGACAGCGCTCCGCACATCAGGAACCAGAGACTGGCCCGAGGTCATCTTTACGCCGTTGTCCGTGGTGCGGGAGCGATCGTACGCAGCACCATCCTCGCGGGTTTATCGGCCCGGCCGACGATCGTGACCAATACCTGACATGCAACCAGTGTGGCCGCACCACCTGGGAGATCGTGTCGCGATCAACGCGTGACATGCGAATGGGGCAATTCAAGGTTGGCGATACCTGGTGGGACCACTCCCAACAAACCCGGTACGTGATCTCGCGGATCCTCCGGGCGGGCGATGCAGAAACGTTGCTCTACGTCCAGCCGGTGCAGCTACCAAACCAATCCCCGTCGCGTCGCGACGAATAGCAACGCAGCCGATTTTCCGTGACCACAGGTCGAGGGACGTATTTTCTCAACGCCGTGGCACACTTGCACGGGCCTTCCTGACCCATCGTTGCACAGCGCCTCAGACGAAGCCGCACAGGACCTCTCATGACCGACACCGAATCAACGGTGGCACCGATCGATATCGACCTCAATGCCACCGAACTCACGACATTTACCAGCGACGACTCGCTTGCTTCCGAGGTCATGCGACGCCGCACCTTTGCCATCATTTCGCACCCGGATGCGGGCAAGACGACCCTGACCGAGAAACTGCTGCTTTATGGTGGCGCGGTGCAACTGGCAGGGTCGGTCACGGCTCGCAAGACCCAGCGCCATGCCGCGTCGGACTGGATGGAGATGGAGCAACAGCGCGGCATCTCCATCACCTCCACCGTGCTGGCGTTTCCTTACAGCGGATATCAATTGAATCTGCTCGACACGCCGGGCCACCAGGACTTTTCGGAAGACACGTATCGTACGTTGACGGCGGTCGATAGCGCGGTGATGGTGCTGGATGGTGCCCGCGGCATCGAACCCCAGACCCTCAAACTGTTCGAAGTCTGCCGCGCGCAGCACACACCGATTTTCACCTTCATCAACAAGATCGACCGGCCCGCCCAGCATCCGCTGGACCTGATGGACGAGATCGAGCGAACCCTGGGCTTGCAAACGTATCCGCTGAACTGGCCGATTGGCGATGGACCCGATTTCCGGGGTGTTTACGACCGGGTGACGGGGACAGTTCACCTGTTCGAACGCACGCAGCATGGCGCACGGCAGGCACCGGTTCATGTCACAGGACTCGATGACCCGCAACTCGAAGCCAGGATTGGGGAACACCTGGCGACGACGCTCCGAGAGGAGCTCGAGCTGCTCGATCTGGCAGGGACCGAGTTTGACCTCGATGCCGTGCATGCTGGAACGCTCACACCGGTCTGTTTTGGATCGGCGCTGACGAATTTTGGCGTCCAGCTGTTTCTGGACCGCTTCATCGAGCAGGCTCCCGAACCTCAGGCCCGACGAACCAGCGAGCGGGAAATCCAGCCGATCGACGCAGATTTCAGTGGATTCGTGTTCAAGATTCAGGCGAACATGGACCCACGCCACCGTGACCGGGTGGCGTACTTGCGAGTGGTCTCCGGCAAGTTCGAACGTGATATGGATGCGTGGCACCCACGCGCGGGGAAAAAGGTGCGCCTGGCGAGGCCGATGCGACTCTTTGGACAAGATCGTGAGGTGGTTGACGAAGCCTATGCCGGCGATGTCGTCGGATTGATCAACCCGGGCACCTTCACGATCGGAGATACCATCAGCTCGACTCCGATCGGCACTTTCCCGGCACTGCCGCGGTTCCAGCCAGAGCACTTCGCCCTCTTGCGTCATACACGTGCCGACAGGTACAAGCAATTCCTCAAGGGAATCACCCAGATTGAAGAAGAAGGTGCGATCCAGCTCTTCTATCCGTTGAGTACAGGTTCTCGCGAGCCGGTAATGGGCGCCGTCGGATCGCTGCAGTTCGATGTCGTGCGCTTCCGGCTCGAATCCGAGTACAACGTGGAAACCATCATGGAACCGCTCACCTATTCGGCAGCGCGCTGGGTTTCCGGTGATGAGGCCGAAATCATTAGCATCGGGAATGGGCGCGGGCGGATGCGAGCCGAGGATCGCGAAGGTCGGACCGTCATCCTGTTCACGACGGAGTGGGACCTGCGGTTTGCCGAGGAGAATGCTTTGAACGTCACGTTTGCCACGCAGGCCGTTTGATACGTTTCATCCACGCGAGGAGACCATCGATGACCGACGCGACGACCACGCTGCCGACCTGGGACATGACGACCGTCTTTCCCGCAATCGACTCTCCAGAACGAGAGATTTCCTATGCTCAGCTGCTTGAGTCAATCGACCAACTCGGCTCGGAAGTCGCAAGCCTCGAGTCGCTCGACGTTGCTGACAGCGAGTCGGTCATCGCGGGCGTTGAGGGAGTCATTCGGCACGTCAACGCCTTGTCGGACCTGGCGCTCCGTCACATCACCTATCTGTATGGATTCACCTCCGTCGACTCCCGGAACAGACTCGCCCAGGCCAAGACCAGTGAATTGATGATCCAACTGGCGAGGCTTCAAACCCTACAGACACGCCTGACGGCCTGGCTCGGTTCGCTGGACGTCGACGCCCTGGTAAAGAGTTCGGATTTCCTCGCGGAGTATGCCTACCAGCTTCGCAAGATTGGCCAAGAAGCCGAGCATCTGATGTCGCCGGCCGAAGAGGCTCTCCAGTCCGAATTAACGCTGAGCGGCGGCTCGGCCTGGTCGACCATGTATGGCGAGGTAACGTCGCAGATCACGGTTCCGTTTGAACTAGATGGCGAGGTTGCTGATCGGCCGATCACGGAAATCCGCAACCTCGCGTATCACGCCGACCGCTCGGTCCGCCAACGCGCGCACTTCGCCGAGATTGATGCATGGAAGGCATGGGAGACCCCGTTGGCATCCGCGCTCAACGGGATCAAGGGGCAACACATTACCGTCTCCAGACGTCGTCACTGGAACTCCGTACTGGACGAGGCCCTGTTCCAGAACTCGATTGACCGGGCGACGCTCGATGCCATGCTGGAGGCGGCGCGAGACTCATTTCCCGATTTGCGTCGATATTTCAGGGCGAAGGCACGCCTGATCGGCGTGGAGCAACTCGCGTTCTTCGATCTCTTCGCGCCGGTGACAACCAGCGACTCAACCTGGTCGTGGGATGAGGCCTGGACCTTCGTCGCCGACCAGTTCGGCACCTATTCTGACACCATGCGCCAGCTCGTTCTGACTGCGGTCGAGGACCGGTGGATCGATGTGGGTCCACGACCTGGCAAGAGCGGGGGTGCATTCTGCATGCCCATTGGCGATGGCAAGTCGAGGGTGCTGCACAATTTCGGTGGCACATTCGATGGGGTCAGCACGCTCGCCCATGAACTCGGTCATGCCTACCACAACCTTTGCCAGAAGGATGTTCCATCAATGCGGCGCGAGGGCACGCCAATGACCCTGGCGGAAACTGCAAGCACCTTCTGCGAGACCATCCTCCGCAACGCCGCGATAGAGAAGGGAACGGCGGATGAGAAACTCGCGATCCTTGAGGGTTCTCTCCAGGACGCGGCTCAGATCGTCATCGACATCACCAGCCGCTTCCTCTTCGAGCAGGCAGTATTCGACCAACGCGCCGAGCGCACCCTTTCGCCCGACGAATTTTGTGCGATGATGCGCGACGCCCAATTGCAAACGTATGGCGATGGCCTGGACCCGGAAACGCTTCACCCCTACATGTGGGCAGCGAAGAGCCATTACTACTCCCCGGTTGCCGCTTTCTATAACTATCCATACATGTTCGGCCTTTTGTTCGGACTGGGCCTGTATGCGCGGTACCAGGAGGATCCAGAGGCCTTCCGGGAGGGTTACGACGACCTGCTGGCCGCGACGGGGGATGCAGACGCTGCGACACTCGCCGCGCGTTTCGGCATCGATACGACAACCAAGTCATTCTGGGCGTCCAGCCTCGATGTGATCCGCGAGCAGGTCGACACCTTTGAAGCTCTGGTTGATGAACGGGTGGGTGGCTGATCGATTTCGCTCATGACTCTGCGTCTAGAGACACAACTGGCTCAGGCGCAGAGTAATTCAGCGTGCCTGACCCAACAGAAAAGCGGAACCGAATGGCTTTGCAGCCATCCGGTTCCGCTTTTCTATCTTGCCTGCAGGATCGATCAGCCGGCAGCGGCCTCAATCTCGAACACTACCTGGACTTCGACGCGGACCTCGGACTGACCGACGCTGATCGGCAGTGCCCCGCCACGTCCCGACATCTCGGCATCCGCTGCAACCGGATAGTCGAACTGCATCGATGCTGGGTCTGGGGCGTAGGTCTCGTCAATCGACACGATATTGACGACGACCATTCCGCCGGCGGTGGCGAGCTGATCCGC
>JAEZJB010000388.1 GCA_023415845.1 Chloroflexota bacterium
GCGCCGGACGACCTTCGCCGCCGCTTCGATTTTGGCGCGATTCTCCTCGTCGTTGACGATCTTGCCACTTTTCAGTCCGCCCATTATGTCCTCCTCAGCGTTGCGATGACGTTTGAGACACGAGCGAGATAGCGGCCATTGTACGCCCATGGCCCTGGGCACTCTGCCGGCTGACGCCGGTCAGCGATCCGGATCGAGCCGATCACGAAGCATGGTTAGCACACGGACCTCCTCTGACGACATGCGGTCATAGCCCTCGCGGACTGCGGCAGAGCCGGCCGCCCGGAGGCGGTCGGCCAGGACGCCATCGAGATGCGCTTCGAGGATGGCGGGGTGCACGTAGCCGGCACGGCAGACGGCCGGGGTGTTACCGAGGTTCCGCGCCACCTGTTCGATGGCCTGGACGACCTGGTGCTTGGCCTCGGTGGACGTGGCTGCCGCTTCGCAGGCTGCCAGCGCCGACGCGGCAAGGACCGTGCCAGCCCAGGTGCGGAAGTCGCGGGCGGTGTAGTCGCCACCGGAGATTTCCTTCAGGTAGGCATTGACGTCCGTCGAAGAAACGTCGACGAGATTTCCGTCGTCATCCTCGTACTTGAAGATCTCATAGCCCGGAAGGTCGGAACACTGGCGCACCACGCGGGCGATGCGGCGATCGGTGATGGTCAGGTCCCAATCCTTGCCGGACTTCCCGGTGAACTGGAACCGCAGGCGATTCCCATCGACATCTACGTGCTTGCGGCGGAGGGTGGTGAGGCCATAGGACTCGTCGTTGGCGGCAGAGGCCTCGTTGCCGACCCGAATCAGGGTGGTTTCGAGCAAGCGGACGACGGCCGCCAGGACCTTCTCACGGGGCACGCCATGCCGCCGGAGATCGGCGTCGACATGCTCGCGAATGTGGGGCAGCGCTTCGGCGAACCCGATCACATGGTCGTACTTGGCCTTGTCGCGCACTTCGCGCCAGCGGGGATGGTAGCGATGCTGCTTCCGGTTTCGGGCGTCGCGCCCGGTGGCCTGAAGATGGCCACGCGGATCCGGGCAGATCCAGACCTCGGTCCAGGCGGGTGGGATGGCGAGTGCCTTGATGCGCTCCAGTTCGGCCTGATCGTCGAGGCGAGTGCCGTTGGCGCGATGATAGGAGAAGCCCTTGCCACGGCGAACGCGAGTGATGCCCGGAGTGTTGTCCGTGGTGTAGTGCAAACCGGCGGGCACCTGATGCTCGACGTTCTTCGCGGTGGCCATGGCACTCAATCGCGTATCTCCTCCTGTCCCGTCAGGCGGGCAACCTGCTGTTCGAGGGCCTGAAGCCGGGCTTCGATTGACTGGGCCTGTTCGGCGACCAGGCGCTCGACGAGAGCCACGAGTTCGGGCGGAAGGTTGGTTGCGGATGGGACGGCATCGTGCGGATCAGGCGTGGTATCGGCAGCGGGGCGCGTGTCCATTGGCTGTCACCTCCTTGTCCGCCAATTATGCCGCCGCGCAGAGCACGGACGAGGCCGGTGATGGTGGCAAGAGCGCCCGACCGGGCTAGCGAAGCCCGTTTGCAGGCGCGAGTTCGGCGCGGCATCGACATGTGCAGTGCACAAACTCAAAAACTCACGAACTCCGGAAAACGCTGGATTGACAGGGATTTCGTCCCAGGAGTTTGTGCGGAGTATCTGGTGGACTCGCCTGCGACTCGCCCAAACCGACCCTGACTCGATCACGCACCCAGTGATCGTTGTTGAATCGCCACGTGGAGGGACAGCGAGCGACGACCGGGACGCTTGCTGCTCGCCGTCACGAACAAATCGGGATTGCCGCTACCTCTCGTACGCATCGAAGGAAGCATTTCCCGCCACGAATCCCGAAATTGGCCGTTCGTACACCGAATTCGAGGCAGAAGCCGGCGACGATCAGGGGACTGGCTTGCCGACCACATGACTGACTTCCCGGACAGGTTCTTCCCCAACGCGGGCCCGGCGACGCCGACGGCCCTGCCAGGCAACGTTGACGTAGGTGCCAAAGAGAATGATGTGGGCGAGGACAATGAGGGAGAAGACGAGCAGCGAGACAAATCCCAGAATCTGCCCGTAGCGATTGCCACCGCCGATCAGGCGGATATAGAGCGGAAAGACCTGGCTGACCGTCAGAAAGAGGACCGCGCAGAGGATGGTGCCGGGCCAAACATCGCGCAGATGCTGACCGGCATTGGGCACGATGCGGTAGAGGGTGAGGAACATCAGGACGGCGGTGCCGAAGCCGGTGGCGTAGCCAATGATCTGGGCCTGGCGACTGACCAGGAGCCATTGCTCGACGTTGCCCGGCAGGTCATGGCTGGCGAGGAAGGTGGGGATGATGGACGAGAGCGAGGCGGTGAGAAAGAGCAGGGAAAAGATGAGCAGGACCAGGAAGCCACGCCGCTTCTCGGCGAGGTAACCGGTGGGGCGGGCACCGTAGATGTGATTCATGCAGCGCCCGAGGCAACTCACGAAGCCGGTGCCGACCCAGACGAGGGCGATGAACGAAAGGACCCCGATCCACCCGCTGTTCTTGCGGGCGGTGATGGCGGCGGTAAAGGCTTCGTCGGCGGTACCGACGGGCACCAGGCGTTCAACGGCGACCTTCGCCTGCTCGAGCACGGTGTCGCTGCGGAGGAACAATCCCCCGATTGCGACGAGCAGGAGCAACATCGGCACCAGGGCAACCAGCAGGTTGTAGGCCACCGCCGCAGCCATATCGGGCGCATTGAGCGAGGTATAGCCCTGATGCATCCAGCGGACAACGTACCACGGCCACGTCCACCAGTGGTAGGAGCGATAGGACGACTTGCTGCGCTCGCGCGGCGTGATGGGCGGGTCGGGGGGAAGCGGTGTGCGGCCGGGCCGGGCCGAGTTGAGGGCAATCATCCTTTTCCTCCCCAGGGCAGGCGGCGCCACAACCGCCGGAGCCGACCGGGCGCTGGTTCGGGTTCGGGCTCCGTTTTGGACACCGGCGTGCGCTCGCGCAGGGCACCAAAGAGACTCCAGCTTTCCACCACCATGCCATGGGCGAAGCGGAACGTTTCGACGCCATCGGCGGTCACTGGCTCATTCACGGGCTGGATGCCCGCGTAGGGACCGACCTGAGTGCCCTCGAGCGTGACGCGGGCCATGACCGAATCGTGATCGGCCATGATGTCGTGGACGACAATCTTTCCGTCGGGAAAGGCGGACCGGAAGGCTGCGACGTTCTGCCGGAGACCTTCCAGCCCTGATGGTGTGTCCGGTGCGGCGGAGTGATCGACAAAATCCGGGGACACGATCAGGTCGAGCCGGTCGACACGCCCGGTTTCATAGACATGGTAGTAATCGCGGACGAGGGCCATGCGAGTGCCGGCATCGCGCCCACCGATCAGATCGGAACCAACCCAGGCGGCAACAAGACCGACCACGCCGGCAATGCCCAACCGGCCGAGATTTTCGTCGAACTTGGCATCGGCCTGCCGAACGATGGTGGATTCGGGGATGCCGACGACAACGTAGTTGACACGGGTATTGCCGTCGATGCCGGGCGACCAGGCGACATCGGTGGCATGGACATACCGGTCGCCCTGCGGATCGATGAGCCGCGAGCTATTGGCGGAGTCGTCCTGCAACGGCGAAATGTCGTCACCGACGGGCGTGCCAAGGAGCGTGAGATCGGCCAGGGCAGGTACATCGCGGGGGTATTGCTGGAGCACGGTGCCAGCACGGTCGACCACCTCCACGAAGCTGCCATCGGGAAGGTGGGCATCGGCAGCGAACTCGTCGAGGGCGGTGATATGCACGAGTGCGACCAGTGCCCGGCCCCCGACCTGGGGTGTGACCGGCACCGGAACCGCCATATCGGCCTGGACCGTGCCGTTTTCATCCTGATGCTGATCACCGACGACGAAGCGGTTGAGGCGGAGCGCCGCCTGGGCGATCTCCTGATCGTCGGAGACCGGCTCCTGAGACGACCGAACGCCACTGCAGAGGACCTTGCCGTCGACGTCGACCACGGCGAGTTGCTGGATTGTGGCCCCGTCGACCTGCACATCGTTGGCCATGGCGGCGTCGTCAGTGGCGCGCCGGCTGCCGAGGAGACTGCCGAGCAGAGCATTGCAGGACGCGGTATCGGTGCCCTGCAGATCGGGATTGAGGGCGAGGGTGCCAAGCACCGTTCCGATCTGGGACGTCACCGCCTGCTGGTCGGCGGCGACGAGCCGGGCGATGCGAATGGCGTCGTCCTGACTGGAGGCGAAGGCATCGATTCGCTCCTGGCGAGCCGTGAGATAGAGCAGGATGAGACTTGGCAGCAGGGCGAGGAGCACCAGCAACACCAGGCGCAGCCGCAAGCCGCGCCAGATGGGCCACGCCACCATCGAGCGGAACCAGCGTGAGATGGCACTCATCATTCGACCCGTCCCACCATTCGAGCCTCCTGCTTCGTGCGTGCCGTCTCCATCTCCATCATCAATGGAAGCCTACACGCCTGGCCCCAATGCGTCCCGCCGACTTCCGAAGAAACCTGACCATCCGGGCGCGCCAACAGCGAATCCTTCGAAAGTACGGGAACCATGCGGGTTTGAAGGGCGGACGACAGCGGCAGAGTTCTCCCTGGCGCCGGACTTCTCCCTGACGAGCGACGAGTGCATGCCTCGGCCCATCGCTCCCCATGGAATTGAGGATTTTCCTAGCCCCCAGGGGCTGGCATCTACCCATTTGGACAGGGAAGCCTCTTACGATTCGTACAGGGCTCACCTACTTTACGCGATGGGCTCCAACACGCCGGCGCTGGGCCGGGGTGCTGAGTGCGCCACTCGACAGAGAGGCATGGGCATGACCAAGGAAGCTCCGGAGCAACAAGGCAAGTACCTCGGCAGCCTGACAATCGACCGCCGCTTGCTGGTTGGTGGATCGACCGCCATGATCACTGCGGCAGGACTGGCGGCGGCTGGCGCCAGAGTATTCGCCCAGGATGCCACGCCTGAAGCACAAGGCCAGGAAGCATCGGCGGCCACTCCCGATGCCAACGCAATCGGCTCCGACCGCTTCCCGGTGCGCACCGAGCTTGGGCCGGCAATTCCGCCCGAGTACACCGATGCCGACACCAACTGGCCGTCGCAAAACCGGGATCTGGCCTCGACCCGGCAAGCAGTGGGCTCGACGATCAGCACCGACAACATTGGGCAGCTTGGCACTGCCTGGGTGCATCCCGTCGAAATCAACGCCGCCTTCGGCGCCCTGGTGGCCGCCCCATCGATCGTGGGAGACGTGCTGTACCAGCAGGACGCGATGAGCAACGTCTATGCCATCGACAAAAACACTGGTGATCTCATCTGGTCGATCGAGCACAACGAGCCTGTGCCTTCGGGTGGACCAAACGGGACCGCGACCGGTTATGGCCACCTGGTGTACACGGTTGGTGGCCCGGGCGATGTGATTGCGGTGAAGGCCGAGAGCGGTGATGAAGTGTGGCGGACCAACATCCGCGGTCCGCGCCACGAAGGCATCACCATGGCTCCGCTGATCTATGACAGCACGGTCTACGTCTCGACGATTCCGGGCACGCCCGAGCAGTTCTACCAGGGCAACCAGCGCGGGTTCCTGTTTGCGATCAACCTCGCTGATGGCATGGTGTTGTGGTATTTCGACACGACCGTGGACAACCTGTGGGGCGCCGACGGCGGCAACGCCCGCGTCAACTCCGGCGGCGGACTCTGGCACCCGCCATCCGTGGACGACCAGGGGAACCTCTACGTGGGGATCGGCAACGCCTCTCCCTATCCGGGCATCCCGGAATATCCCTCGGCATCGAGCCGGCCTGGCGACAATGATTATGCAAACTCGATCATCCGGATCGATCCAGACCGGGGAGCGGTCGACTGGTTCGTCAACGTCAAGCCGCACGACCTGTTCGACCTCGATAACCAGTTGAGCCCGATCCTCACCACTGTCACCATCGATGGCACGGAGCAGCCAATCGCGATTGCCTCCGGCAAGCATGGCTATGTGGTGGCGTTCAACCAGGAGACCGGTGAAGAGTACTGGCGAACGGCCGTTGGGCAGCACAAGAACGACGACCTGCAGGAACTGCCGGAAGACGAGTTCGTGGAAGTGCTGCCTGGGACGCTGGGAGGCGTCGAAACCCCGATTGCGTACGCGGAGGGCGTGGTCTACGCGCCAGTGTTCAACATGGCCTCCTTCTACAATGGCAGTTCGATTGACCCGGCGAGCATCGACTTCGCGGGCGCAACCGGCAACCTTGTGGCGCTGGATGTGACCACCGGTGACATCATCTGGGACATCGAGCAGCCGACCGGGATTCTTGGTGGCGCCCTGGTTGCCAACGACGTGGTCTTCACCGGCGGCCTCGACGGGGTGGTGCGCGGCTACAGCACGGCGGACGGGAAGCAGGTCTTCTCGTACCAGACCACCTCGGGCCTGAATGCGCCGTTCGCCGCATCGGGTGACTACCTCTACATCCCGGCGGGTGGTCCATTCCTGACCAGCACGGACACCTGGGACCCGGCCCCCGCGTATGCACCGGCCATCATTGCGCTGAAGATCGGTGGCGAGGTGCAGACTGCGCCAGCAGGAGCATCCCCGGAAGCGGACGCCCAGGCGGCGACGCCGGCTGATGTTGGAGCGTCGACGTCATTCGAGGTGCATACCATCGACCTTGCCTTCCAGCCGAACACGCTGACGATCCCGGCCAATACGGACGTGACCGTGACGATCATCAACGATGGCGCGTTGCAGCATGACTTCTGGATCGATGAACTCGGGATCGCCTCGGACCTGCTGAACAGTGGTGCGTCGACGACGGTGACGATCAACGCGGCGCCGGGCCAGTACGAGTACTACTGCTCGGTGACCGGGCATCGCGAAGCCGGGATGGTCGGCACCCTGACCGTCGAATAGCGTCATCTTGTGACCGGGTGATCTGGTGCATCGCTACCGCAGTGCCCTGATCACCTGGTCAGCCAACGTTGCACATGGCCAGCGATCGTCTCGTACCATTTGCTGGTTGCGCAGATCGAGAGGCGATCGGCTGTGCAGCGACGCCAGTTTCCAGATTCACGGGAGTAGGACATGAA
>JAEZJB010000421.1 GCA_023415845.1 Chloroflexota bacterium
ACCCACGCCGGTGCCAGCAGTTCGGTCTCTCCCCACCGGCCGTCCTGAAGGTAGAGCTGACCGAGCCGGGCGATGTCTTCGGTTCGGATGTGGAGCCCCGATCCGCCGATGCTGATGCCTCGGGGATCGGTGTCCCAGGTCGGGTGCGTGATCCCGAGTGGTTCGAACAGGCGCGGGCGCAGGTATTCCAGCAGGGACTCTCCCGTGAGGCGGGTGATGATCGCCGAGAGCATATAGGTCGCGCCGGTGTTGTAGACGAACCACGTTCCCGGCTCATGCTCCACCGGCAGCGACAGGAATACTCTGGCCCAGCTTTCGTCGCCCGCCGCAAAGACAGCGCCGGTGGTGTCCTCGTGATGGCCGGTGTTCATCGAGAGCAGGTGCCTGACCCGCATCGCCTGAATGTTCGGGCTCGGGTCGGCTGGCGCTTCGTCCGGGAAAAAGGCGAGCACCTGATCATCGACCGAGAGGAGCCCTTCGGCCACCGCCAGCCCGATCGCGGTCGAGCAGTAACTCTTGCTGACCGAGAACATCATGTGGTTGGCGTTCGCTTGATACGGTGACCACCAGCCTTCAGCGATCACGTTGCCGTGACGCAGCAGCATCATGCTGTGTACGCCTTCGAGCGGTCGCTCCGTCGCTTCGAGGGCATCGACGAAGCGGGAGATCTCGGATGAGGAGATTCCCTGGGCTTCCGGAGCAGAGCGAGGGAACTCGTGGCTGCTGGTCATGATGGCATGGTCCTTCGTGAAGCGGAGGCCGGGACAGCGGTGGCGAGAGGATACCAGTCCAGCACCCTGCGTGGGCTCCGGTCTTGCGCTAGAGCGGCACGTCGATCTCGAGGTGAATGGCGAGAAGGTCACCATCTCCAATCCGGAGACGTTTTCTCACCCGTGCATTGAGGGGGAGATCGTAACAGCCGCTGTCCCGCCGTGGAAACATCGATGTATAGAAGGTGTAGTCATCGATGGTGGCGTGAAGCGGCACGGTGCCCCAGGGATTCAGCGACGTCCCAACGAGGTCGAGGATGTCCGCCGAGAGGCCCACCGGCAGCGTGACGAAGTAGACCTGATTCGGATTCCGGTACGACCAGACCGTCCCTTCGAACTGAAAATGGACCTTGCTGCCACTCATGCTCACCGTTCCTTTGCGCGCCGGACTCAGATGCTCACAACTGTACGGCCTGATTCCTCCACGAGTCATCCAGACCTGTTGCCACATCGACGTGCCGGAAGGCGAAGGATAGGGCGGTTCCATTTTCTCAAGGGCAGGCAATTGAGCATCTCGATATATTTGCGGATAATCTGCGTTGTGCGAATCGCAGATACGGAAGCCAGTTCGGTCTGGTCTGTCCCGGCTTGGGGACGCTTAGTCTCGCGGTCCGACCGAGCGTCACGCAGCTGATCTCGCCCTGACAGCACTTGACGCCATCAGTTGGCTGCCGGGACACTGCCGCCGATGGAGCCAGGGCCATGGGGAGTTGCACATGTCCAACCAGCAATCGCTCAGGATCGGACTCGCTGCCGTACGGAACTATCCGAACCTCGATGATCGGATGGCCGCAGTCGCGAGGATGCTTCAGGACGCGGCGTCGAATGAGGTGGCGATCGTCTGCTTCCCGGAGACGTATCTGCCGGGACTTCGCGGCTTGGATTTCCCGGTCCCTGAGCCCGACCAGCGGCGCCAGGAAGAACTCCTCCAGAGCTTGAGCGATCTCTCCAGAGCCTTTCAGGTCGCGGTCATCATGGGCATGGAATGGCAAACCGAGGCCGGTCTTCATAACGTTGCCTTCGTGATCGATGCCGACGGCACGGTTCAGGGCTACCAGACGAAAAACCAGATTCCGCCGATGGAAGCACCATATTACGTGCCCGACGGCCAACGCCGGTTGTTTGCCGTCTCGGGCGTCCCGTTTGGCATCACGATCTGTCACGAAGGATGGCGATATCCTGAGGCGACACGCTGGGCCGCTACGCGGGGAGCGAAGGTCATCTTCCATCCGCACATGACCGGCAGCGATGTTTCTGGCACTCCCCTCACCAAGTGGGGCGATCCGGATGGTCCGTATTATGAAAAGGCCATGTTGATGCGAAGCATCGAGAACACGGTCTTCTTCGCCAGCGTCAACACCGCCCTGAACTACCAGGAGTCGGCGACGACAGTGGTCGATCCCACGGGCCAGTTACTGGCATGGCTCCCTTATGGTCAGGAGGATTTGCTGGTGGCCGATCTCGACCTCACGTTGGCAACCGGACTCATGGCGAGCCGGTATGACCCTTCGCTCTATCCCGCGGGATAGCTCTCGAACAGCCGTCACCCTCACAACCCATCACGGAACCGACGCGTCATCTCCTGGAGTTCGCGGAGTATTTCACTGGCGAATGAGGTCAGGTCCAGCGTCCGCTCGTCCTGAAGTGTTGTTGCCACCCACGCGACGGCTACCGCCTCGATCAGGGCGAAGGTCATCAGGCCGAGGCGGCCAACCCTTAGCACCACGAAGGCAGCCAGCGCGAGGCATAGCCAGGAGACCAGGTAGTCGCCATCTCGCGGCCATCCGGCTTCAATGAGATCCCTGCCGCCGCTCCAGACCAGCGCTCCGCCCAGCATTC
>JAEZJB010000435.1 GCA_023415845.1 Chloroflexota bacterium
GGCTCCCTGACCGATGTCGGCATCGATGACGACTTCATCAAGTCGACCCGGGAGAAGGTGACGCCTGGCACCTCGGCACTCTTCCTGCTTAGCACCGATGCCGTGCAGGACCGGATCGCCGAAGAGTTCAAGCACCTGCCGCCGCATGAACTCATTGCCAGCAACCTCTCCAATGAGGAAGAGGCGAAGCTCAAGGAAGTGTTCGGCGCCTGAACCGAACATCCGGAAAAGCGGGAGGGGAACGATCGTTCCCCTCCCGCTTTTTGTGCGTCAATGCGGATTCCGCAGCTGACAGAGCCGGGAATGGTGGTAATTCATGCAGGAAATGCATATTCTGCAGGCACTGAACTGGGTGACTCGCGTGTCGGCCCGGCGAGCGGTGGGTGACGACCGTCTTTGCTGAACAGCCCGGCATGGAGCCCGCGTGAATTGCTGGTTCCTGATGCTGCAATCGCCTCCCGTCATCGCCGATCCTGAATATCCGGTCTCGCTGGCCACCGTGATCGAGAGGCACCGCCTGCTGGAGCGCTTCGACGGATCGTGGCGAGTCCTGCAGCTGGAGGCGCCAGCAGGTTTTGGCAAGACGACCCTGGTCTCGCAATGGGCAACGACCACCAGCATCCCGGTCGACTGGCTGACCCTGACAAGCGAACATAACGATGTCTGCCGGCTGCAGACGGACCTCGCCCGCCTCGACTGGTCGGGCAGCCGCGCTGCTGTTGTGGTGCTGGACGACGCGCATCTCTTGGTTGATCTCGACGGCTGGGATCTGCTTCATCGGCTGGCCGGCCGCCATCGCCTTGTGTTGCTGCATCGTGGTCCGTTGCGGACGAGTTTTCTGCGCCAGCTCACGCATGGCTGGGTCGACGTGATCGACGCCGATGCCCTTCGCTTCACGCTGAACGAAACGTACACCCTGCTCGAAACCACCCTCCAGACCTGCATGACCCGTGAACAGGTGCGGTCGCTGTGGGCCATGACGCGCGGGATGCCGGTCGGGCTGGTCCTTGCCCACGTTGCCGAGCGGAGCTTCGTCGATGCGACCATGTTCGACGTCTGCCACTGGCACCGGTGGGACAGGCTGCTCGACGAATATTTCCGCGAGGAAATGCTGCGTCCATTGCCCGATGATCTCCAGGCCCATATCCTGGACCTCGCCGACCTTCCGTATCTCAGCCTCGATCTGGGCATCGAAGGTCTTGGCGATGACGTGCTTCGCCGTCTGCGCGATCAGGTGTCGTTCCTGCAGGAAGACGAGAAGGACCAGGGCCGATTCCGGTTCGAACCCTTGCTGCACGCCTCGCTCCGTCGCCTGGCGAGCCAGCGCGCGATCGTTCCTCAACCCGACCCAGGGCGATCTGCCGTGGTCGAGCGGTTGCTGGTGCAGGGCCGCGTGCGGTCGGCGATGGACCTGGCGCTCCGGCTCCGGCAGCCGGAATTGACGCAGCGGGTGTTGCGAGCACTCGGCAGGCGATTGTTCGCCGAAGGGCACCTCGGTGAACTGCTGACCTGGCTCGATCGGCTCGCTCCCGATTCCACGCCCTTCGACGATGTCGATTTCGACTTCTGGTGGATTGCGACTCGCCTGGCGCTCGGACGCACGCTGGGCGTCGCCGAGCGGCTGCATCGTCTCGAGACCACGCTGCAGGGACCGTCAGCGTCCCTCGGCTATGGTCGGTTGCCGCTGGCACAGGGCTTGCTGGCCTATGTGGAGGGTGATGGCGAGACGGCGATTGCCCGGTTACGTGTGGCGCGGGAGACGTTGCCGGCTTCGGCCGAAACCGAATGCCTGCTGGTCGAGACCTATGAAGGGCGCCAGCATGTCCGTCATGGCGACGACCATCTCGCCGCCGAGCCCCTGGTCGCCGCCGAGCAGATGCTCCGCCGGATGCCAATCACGTGTCGCTGGGGCTGGCAGACGGTGGCTTCGGACCGGGCGAACACCTACGCCCTGCGTGGCGACCTCCACTCGGCGGCCACCAAGTACCGTCTGATGCTGGCCGAAATGCCGGAACCGATGCCCGATGTGGAAGGCTTCCTGCGGTGCAGGTTACTGGCGGTGCAACTCGAACAGGGTGACCTGCTCGAAGCCGAGCAGAACTTCGCTCGCATCGATGAATTGCTGGGTGCCGATGTCTATCGCTGGCGCGACGCCCAGGGCGCGGCACGCATCCACGCCATGCTGATCAACCACCAACGCGTGGATGCGGCGGAGTGGCGGCACGATGCGGCGCTTGCCCGGATCCGGCTCCTGGTGGCACAGGGCGATGTCGACCAGGCCGAGCGGTGGGGAGCGGGGTACCTGAAGCTCGTGCGGCATCATCCCGCCAAGGAACAGATTGTGCTGATGCTGGCCTATCGATGGCTCGACCGCGGCGAGTGGTCCATGGTGGAGAGCTGGTTGCGCGACGTCGGCAGGCCGCGCTGGCCATGGGTCAGTACGTTTGGCGATATCAATGCCCGCCTGCTGGCGATCGACCTGGATCTCGCGCGTGGGGCCATCGCCAGCGCCCACCAGCAGGCGACGACGTTCACCTCCGACGCGGCAGCACACCTGCGCTGGTCGGAATACGTGGCCGGAGCGGTGCGTCTCGCCCTCGTCCGTAATCTGGTCGGCGATGGCACCGGTGCCCGGGAAGCGCTGGCAGAGGCGGCGCGGGTGGGTATCGCGGGCGGGTTCCGCCAGTCGTTCCAGGTGCCGCGATGGAATGTCGCGGATCGGTTTGGTGAAACCTGGTCAGGGCTGGGCCTGCCGCTGCCGCCTTTGCCCGTCGTGGTCACCGCGAACCTGACTCAACGGGAAATGGAGGTGCTTGAGCTGGTGGCGGTGGGCCGTTCCAACAAGGAAATCGCAACCAGGCTGGAAATCTCGGCGAACACCGTGCGAAATCACCTCGTTCGCATCTCTCGCCGGCTCGATGCCGGTTCCCGCACCGAGGTGGTGGCGCGTGCCAGGGAACGCGGTCTTCTGAATTGACGCAGGGGCCGATTGGTCTATTTGTACTCTGTGCGTACCCCACTGGCGTCGCCAAAATGAAGTGGTGGTGCGGAGGCATCTGCCAGGCCAGCCCCCCGGTCGCCCTGACCGTGGCTTGTGCAGATGTCTCCCGTCCACCACACTCCATTCCACACCGCACAACGGCGTTTTCCATGAATGGAGACGGAAAAGATGTACAAGCGAATCGTGGTTCCGCTCGATGGGTCCCCGGTGGCCGAATCCGCGCTGCCCCAGGCGAAGGATCTGGCCCGGTTGTATGGCAGCAGGGTTCTCCTCCTGCGGGTTGCCCAGTTCCCGCGTGCCTACGCGAGCCCGGTCAGCATGCGTGGCACCAGCATCAATCCTCCCTATGGCGTTGTCGTCGAGGATGGTGGCGACCACGGGGGTGAGCAGGAACAGGCGTACGTCAACGGCGTGGCGCGCACCTTGCGGGCCGAAGGCTTTGACGCCGAGGGCATGGTGATCATGGGCACGCCGGGTCCTTCCATTGTCAGCGTGCTGGAACCAGGCGACCTGCTGGTCATGACGTCGCATGGACACACCGGTGTGCGACGCCTGTTTATGGGTAGCGTCGCCTCCGACGTGGTGAAGCGGGCACCTGTTCCCGTGCTGATTTTGCGGTCCACGGCAGACGAGTAACGCCCCGTCCGCCGCTGGTCCGTGCTGAATGCTGGAGAAGCGGTCATGACGACCACGGTTGATACGGCGCGAGCCTTTGCCCGGGAACACCAGGACGATTTCGTCGCCGAGTTGAGCGACATGTTGCGGATCCCCAGCCTCAGTGGCGATCCCGCGCACGCCGGTGATGTCCGGCGGATGGCCGAGTGGCTGGCTGAGCACATGACAGGCCTCGCTCTCGACAATGTCGCGGTGATGGAGACCGCCGGACACCCTGTCGTCTATGGTGAGTGGCTCGGTGCCGGACCAGACGCCCCCACGGTCCTTGTCTACGGGCACTACGATGTCGTGCCCGCCTCGCTGGAGGATGGCTGGGATACCGATCCATTCGAACCGGTAATCCGGGATGGGCGCATCTACGCCCGTGGCGCCACGGACGACAAGGGACAGCTGTTCATTCACGTCAAGGCGCTCCAGGCCTGGCTCGAAACCGCAGGCGCCGCCCCCGTCAACATCAAGTACCTGATCGAAGGCGAGGAAGAGGTGTCGTCACCGAATCTCTCGCCCTTCATCCGCGACCATCTCGACCTGCTGAAGGCCGATGTCGTGGTCATCAGCGATTCCTCGATGCGCGTGATCGAAGAACCGGCCATCACCCACAGCCTGCGCGGCATGACCTACCTCGAAGTCCACGTCACTGGCCCGAAGGAAGACCTGCACAGCGGCTTCTACGGTGGAGCGGTGCATAACCCGGCCGTGGCGCTGGTCCAGATTCTCGACCAGCTCTACAACCCCGACGGCACCATCGCCGTGCCCGGCTTATACGATGCGGTCGTTGATCTCTCCCCGGCCGAGCGCGAGATGATCGCCAAAACCGGCATCACGGAAGACCAGTTGACCGGGGTGACCGGTGCGCCCGCCCAATGGGGCGACCAGCAGTTCACCATCAAGGAGCGTGTGTCCGCCCGCCCAACCCTCGATATCAATGGCATCTGGGGTGGGTACAGCGGGCCTGGTCCGAAGACGATCATTCCGGCCGCTGCCGGCGCCAAGCTGAGTTCCCGCCTGGTCGCCAACCAGGACCCGCAGCAGATCTTTGAGCTCATCCGCGATTTCATCGCCTCGATCGCCCCGGCCACCGTCAACGTCGAAGTCAGGCTGATCACCACCGGCCTGCCTGCCCTGATTCCCATGGACCTGCCCGAGATGCAGGCAGCCGCCCGGGCCTACGCCCGCGGATGGGGCCATGAAGCCATCTTCACCCGCGGAGGAGGCAGCATTCCGGTCGTCGCCGACTTCGTCGACCTGCTGCAGGTGCCGGT